>DATNGX010000221.1:0-5035 GCA_035605755.1 Candidatus Krumholzibacteriia bacterium | reverse complement strand
GTCGCCGGAGGCACGGCTCCAGGCGCACGTCAGCAAGGAGGGATCGCATGAAACGCGTGTTAATGGTTGGCCTTTTGGCGCTCGCTGCGGGAAGCATCTATTCATCTGTATATGCCTGCGATCACTCGCGGAAGAGCGTGGCGACGACCAGTGAACCTCAGACCAAGATTATCCGCACCGTCGTCGTGGACGCAACCACGGGGTGCAAGCTCATGGACAAAGTGGACAAGTCCGCCAAAGTCCAGGGCATGACGTTCGACTTCCAGGTCGACAGCAAAGACATGCCGCGGTTCGTGCATCGAATCGAGCATCGAGCCGAGATCGAGTCGGCTTCGCCGATTCGCACGGCGGTCACCCTGGGCAAGGCGTTCGTGACGACACTCGGCGCGGTAGCGTCCTCGCTGGTGGGCCTGTTCTCGGAATTCACCGCCGGCCTGGTCTAGTCAGCTCTCAGAGTGGATTTCGAGCTCGACGGACCCCGTCGTCCAGAAACAGACGGTAGCGCTCCGCCACCTCGGTCAGCGGAAGCCCGATCACTTCGGGCACTGCGTACGGATGGATGTCTCCCACCCGCTTGGCCAGAGCGGGAAACAGATCCCGCGACGTCTTGACCACCATCATCGCCTCCGCCTCCTCGACCACCTTTTCTTCCCATCGATAGACGCTCTCGCAACCGGGCAGCACGTTGACGCATGCGGCCAGCCGCTCCTCGACCAGCGAGCGCGCGATACGGCGTGCATCGGCAGCGGTCGGAGCGGTGATCAATACGACGATATAGTTGTCCATGTCGCGCCTAGTGGATGCCGAGACGGTGGCTGACGTAGTGCACCGCGAAGTATAGCACCAGGCCTCCGAGCGCGGAGATCGAGTAGACGCGCTCGCTCTGCTGGTTGAACTCGGGAATCAGATCGGTGGCGGCGACGTAGAGCGCGATCCCGCACGACAGCGCCAGCCCCGCGCCTTTCACTCCTTCGCCCATGAACGCCATCAGGGCCGCTCCCGCCAGGGTTGCAATGGCGAGGAGCCCGGCTCCCTGCCGCGCCGACTTGAGTGTGCGGCCCGAGGCCACCATCAACGATGCGATGGTAACGCCCTCCGGCACCTTGTGCAGGATGACGGCGAGCGCAATCAGAAGCCCGAGGTGCGGGGTGACGAGGAAGCCCGACGCGATGGCCACACCGTCGAAGAACGAATGCAGCACCAGTCCCACCAGGGCACCCGCGCTCACCTTCGGATCCACCATGTGCTCGTGGTGGGTTTCTTCGCCGAAATGGAAATGCGACGTAAACGTGTGCTCGAAGAGATGCGCGAGGACGTAGCCGGCCAGGACATAGAGCGGCGCGTTGTCGATGAGCTCGAGGCTTTCGGGAAGCAGGCTCATCAGCGCCGCGGCCAGAATGTACCCGGCGCCGAACGCGATCAGGTGCGAGAGCTGCGCACGGGAGAGCCGGTCGGGCACGGCAACCCCGCCAATAAAGGTGGCCAGAGCGGCAATCACCGCAAACAGGGCGGTCCAGAGGGCGGGAGTCATCGGGTTCGAAACATCCGTCAGGAAAGAGACGCAACTACAAAAGAGGCGTGAGGATAGCGCAGCCCCCGGCGCCGGTCAAAAGGAACCTCCGGCCGGAAAAGAGGCTAGCGGTGACCGGAACGGGCGGGGTTGGTGGCTTCGCCCAGAAAGTCGGAGAGGACGTTGCAGCACACGACGGTGAGAAAGATCATGAGCCCGGGAAACACGGCAATCCACGGGCAATCGGAGAGGTAGCTCTGGGCGTCCTGGAGCATGCCGCCCCAGCTCGGGGTGGGCGGCTGCACGCCGAAGCCGAGGAACGACAGGCCGCTCTCGATGATGATGGCCTGGGCCAGCCCCAGCGTGATCGCGACAAGCACCGGGGCCGTCGTGTGCGGAAGCAGGTGTCTCACCAGGATGCGGCGGTCGGCCAGCCCGATGGTGCGCGCCGCATCCACGAACTCGTGCTCCTTGGTGGTGATCACCACGGCTCGAACCAACCGCGCCACTTCCATCCACTGCGTGCAGCCGATCATCAGACACAGCGCGGTCACGGAAATCTTGGGCGAGAGAATACTGGTGAGAAACAGAATCACGAAGAACACGGGCACGGCCAGCATGAGATCGACCGCGCGCATGATCACCGTATCGATCCAGCCGCCGTAGTAACCGGCGACACCGCCGGCGCTGACGCCGATCAGGAGTGCCAGCGCCATGGCGAGGAATCCGACCGCGAGTGAAATACGTCCGCCGTGCATCACGCGCACGAAAATGTCGCGTCCCAGATCGTCGGTGCCGAAGGGATGATCGAGGGAAGGCGCCAGATACTGGCTGGTGAGATCGATCTTGTCCTTGTTGTACGGGCTCATGAGCGGCGCGAACACGGCGCCGAACACGATCAGGCTCATCACCACGAACGCACCGTACGCGAGCGGGCTCTTGCGCAGCACCGCGGCAAAACCGACGCGGTCGCCGCGCGTCGCCTGCGTGGGCGCGGAGCGAAACGTGTCGCGCAGCGGGTGCGACATGGGCACCTCGACCACGCGCGCCGCACCCGACCGCTTAGCGGGCGAGTCTAATACGGGGGTCGAGTACGCCATAAATGGTGTCCGCAATCAGGTTCAGGATGGCGATCAGGAACGACGCGATGAAGATGATCCCCATCAGCCGCGTGTAATCCTGCCGCAGAAGTCCGTCGTAGAACAAACGCCCCATGCCCGGCCAGGCGAAGATGGTCTCGGTGATGATCGAGCCGGTGAAGAGCGCGGGAAGATTGAGTGCAATCACGGTGAGCACGGGAATGGCGGCGTTGCGCACCGCGTGACGAAATACCACGTCCGATCCGGAGACGCCTTTGGCGCGCGCCACGTTCACGTAGTTCATGGCCAGCACGTCGGAGAGACTGGCGCGCATGTAACGGCTCCAGCTCGCGATGAACAAGAGCGAGAGCACGAGCGCGGGCATGAGCAGGTGGCGCAGATGGTCGGCCACCGAGAACGGCATGCCCAGCGAGAACATGCCCGTCGATGGGAGCAGCCGCCATTTCACGGTGAACGCCATCATCGACATCAGACCCAGCCAGAACACAGGAATCGAAATTCCCACCAGTGTGACGAGCATGATGGTGGAGTCGAGGCGCGTGTAGCGTCTGAGCGCGGCCATGATGCCGCCGGAAATTCCGAACAGGAACGCGAGCAGAAACGCCGCGCCCATGAGCTCGAGGCTGGCCGGCAAACGCTGCTTGATCATGTCGAGCACGGGCTCGCCGGTCACGTGCGAGCGGCCGAAATCGCCGTGCAGCACGACCCGCTTGAGCCAGAGTCCGAACTGCACGAGCACCGGCTTTTCGTATCCGAAATCGCTCCGCATCTGCGCCGCATCCGAAGGCGTCACCATGGGATTGTCGGACAGAACGCTGCTCGGCCCGCCCGGTGTCGCCTGCATCAATGCAAAACAGATGAGCGACACCAGAAGGACGAGCGGAAAGACCGCCGCCAGGCGTTTCACGAAGTATCGGAGCATTCAGCTATCCTCAAGCATGGACACAATATGAGCCGGTTTCTGGAGCGACGGACCGAGTACCCATCCGGGTATGTGCGAGTTCCGTACCAACATGCGGGTGGGTGCGCGGCGCGGCGCGCGTACCGGGAAGGTTTTTCCGCTACTGCGACGAAAGCATCGAGGAGCCGCCCGTCATATACCACTGCGCCGCGTTCCAGGTATCCGCCGACTGGGTAGCGTTGGGGCGGAAATTGTGCAGGCGCGTGGTCACCGGATCGATGGCGGTGTACCAGAACAGGGGCACCACCGGCGCTTCGTCGACGAGGATATCCTGCACGCGATGGTAGATGGCCTCGCGCTTGTGCTGGTCCGGCTCCTTGCCGCCGTTTTCGAGAAGCTCGGTGAGCTCGTTGTTCACGTAGCGCGGGTGATTCTGCCCGGCGGGCGGAATGCTGACGGATTCGTAGAGCGCTTCACGCCGCGACTGTCCGGGCGATGAGAGCCACGCGTACATGGCCACATCGAATTTGCCGCGCTTCAAGATGCCGCCGTCCTCGTAGGTTCCGTACAGCACGGTGGGGCTGAAATTGCCCAGCTCCAGGTCGACGCCGATCTTCTGCCACTGGTCGCGCAGCACCAGCTCGGTGCGCTCGCGGTTGGGTTGTCCGGCGCTGGCCGCGATGGAAAGCTTGAGCGGCAGGCCGTTGCGGTCGCACACACCGTCGCCGTCGGTGTCCTTCCACCCCGCTTCGAGGAGAAGGCGGCGCGCCTTTGCAATGTCGTAAGTCGCCTTTGCCGCCGCATCCGCGGAGAAATAACTCGAGGCATCGAACTCGTCGAGCGCCGCGACCTTCACCAGCCCGTTGTAGATCTTGTCCGCGATCTCCTGCTTGTCGGTGGCGTACGAAAGCGCGCGGCGCACACGCACATCCTTCAGAATCGGATTCTCGGTGTTGAAGTCGAGGTGCTCGTACATGAGCATCGGCGTCTTGTACACCTTGATGCCGGCGATGCTCTCGAGCTGGCTCATGAAGTTGATGTTGGCGTTGTCGAACATGTCGATCTCGCCCGTCTTGAGCTGCACCAGGAGCGCGTTCTCGTTGGGCACGAACTTGAAAATGATCTGATCCAGATACGGCCCTTCGCCGTAGTAGTCGTGGTTCGCCACCAGCGTCAGGTGCGATCCCGGCACCCAGCTGTCAAACTTGAACGGCCCCGAGCCCACGGGCGCGTGATGGAACTTCGCGGAATGAAAGAGCTCGCCGCGCGAATTCTCCAGCAGATGCCGGGGCAGCACGGATTCGTCGTAGAAGGTTTCCGAAACGAAATCGGGATAGGGCTGCTTCAAATAGAACACGATGGTGCTGTCGTCGGGTGTATTCACCTTCTCGACTTCATCCCAGCCCTCGCGTGATTCCACCTGGACCTTGGAATCCATGATGATCTCGTAGGTGAATTTCGCGTCCTTGCTCGTCACCGGGACGCCGTCGTGCCAGCGTGCGTTGGAGCGCAGGTGATACGTGT
>DATNGX010000220.1:0-3449 GCA_035605755.1 Candidatus Krumholzibacteriia bacterium | reverse complement strand
CCTTGGCCTTGTACTTCGCCTCGCGCGACGTGGGCAGGAACAGCGCCTGGCGCGCGGTATTGTTGAGCGAGTAATCCAGCGAGTTCTCGCTGATCTTGGCGGCGCGGATCAGGGCCAGCAACGGTGTGAACGCCACAATCGAGTAGGCGCCCAGCGCCACCACGGGCAGCACATAGAGTGCGATCTGTACCCCGAAGTAACGCATGATGCGCGACACCAGGAACAGTTGGATGAGGGCGGTCACGACGTTGACCCATGTGAAGTAGTCGGCGTAGAAAGCGCCGATGAAATGCTTCACCGCTTCGTCCGCGGGCGCACCCGTGAGACCCTGGCTCACGGCGTGAGCGTGGGCCGTGACCACGCGGCCCAGGATGAATTCGCCGTTGGTGTTGGAAAAATTGAGCGCCCACAGGAGCACCGCGATGAGGAAGAGGTAGCGGCTCTTCAGGATGAGGGTGAACCCGCCCCGCTTGTCGACCATGACATCGTCGTCAACGCGCGCAATGTGCAGGTAGCGGCGCATACGCCGCTGCACGACGAAGATCACGACCAGGTAGAGGCACAGCAGAGCACCCGCGACGAGCAGCAGCTGATGAACGTGCAGCCTCTGAATCAGATACTTGGAGAACAATCCGCCACACGCAGCGCCTGCGGTTTGTCCGAAGCCGATGATCGCGAAGAGACGTTTCCCCTGATCGGGCGTGTAGACGTCGTTGGCGTACGACCAGAACTGCGCCACGATCATCATGTTGAAGATTCCGACCCAGATGAAGAAGGCGACACCCAGTCCCGGGGCCGAGGCCAGGGCCATGAAATAGAACACGATGATGTTGGCGATGAAGAACAGCGTGACGGTGGCGATCAGGCGGCCGCGGTCGACGCGATTGGCCAGCCATCCGTATGCCGGCACCATGAACAGAAAGAGCACGGCCTGCGCCGCCGATGTGTAACTCTTGAGCTCCGCGCCGCCCGCAGAAAGAATGAGCGGCTCACGCACCACCTTGAGCACGTAGTACGCGGTGAGCAGAAGGAAAACGCTGAGTGTGAGCAGCGCCGCGTCTGCGCCTTCGCCGGGTTCGAGAGCCGTGAAGGGCGACATGATACGGTCGATCAGGCGATGTCGCTCTCCGGGTTGGCGAGGATCGTTTGCGGGCATGCGGCATTCTAGCCGTCAGCGTACCGCAGTCGCAACTGCGCAATCACCCGGCCGGGCGAGCGGCCGAAATGCCCGCGATGTGCCCGCTCGACCACGCCCACTGGAAGTTGTAGCCGCCGATGCGACCGTCGACGTCGCAGATCTCTCCACATAGATAGAGTCCTTTGCACACGCGTGACTCCATGGTCTCCAGGCGAATCTCGGAAAGCGGCACGCCTCCCGCGGTGACTTCGGCAAAATTGTATCCACGTGAGTCGTTGATCGGGAGAACCAGCTGCGTCACCGCGTCGGTGAGCGCGCGACGCCCCTCCCGTTTCAGCTGATCACCGCGTGCAGCGAAGTCGATTCCCGCGTGGTCACACAGGACGCGCGCGAGACGTTCCGGCAAGCGCGTGCGCAAGTACGTGCCTGTCTGGGTTCCACCCAGTGACTGCAACGCCAGGTCGAGCTCCGCGGGGCTCGTTCCGGGGATCCAATTCACCACCAGATGCGCCTCTTCATCGGTGTGTTTCTCGTGCAGATAGTACCGGCTGATGTCGAGCACCGACGGACCCGACAGACCGAAGTGCGTGAGCAGCGTCGAATCGGTGAACGAGACCAGTTTCTTTCCCGTACCACCGCGCAGCTCGATAGTCGCGGGAAGGGTGACGCCAGATAGCGTGCACAAGAAGTGATCGCGCGGCAGCGTGAGTGGCACCAGCCCGGGGGTGAAAAGCGGTGTCGTGGTGTGACCGACAGAGCGGACAAGCGAATATCCAAAACCGTCGGAGCCGGACTTTGGAATGCTCATTCCACCGGTAGCAACAATCACGCGAGAGGCGCGAACATCTTCGCCGCTGGCATCGATGGTGAAGCCGCCGCTGTCGCGGCGGAGTCCCCGAACACGGTGCGGATGTGAGATGGTCACACCGCGTTCGCGTGCCTCACCCAGAAGCGCATTGAGCACGGTGCGCGCGTCGTCGGTAACGGGGAAGAGCTTTCCGGTTTCTTCACGTTTGAGCTTCACGCCGAGCTCGTCAAAGAAAGCGGTGGTGGCGGGAACGTCGAAACGGCGCAGCACTTTGCGGATGGCATTACGCGACGAGCCCGCAAAGGCATTCTCATCGACGACGTCGTGCGTCACGTTGCAGCGCCCGCCGCCGGCGATCAGGATCTTTGCGCCCAGCTTGCGCGCGCCATCCAGCACGAGGATGGAGGCATCGCTGCGCGTACGTGCGGCATGAATCGCGGCCATCAAGCCCGCCGCGCCGGCGCCGATCACGACGATGTCTGCTTCGCTCTGCATGCGCGCGACATCTTACTACGTCGCGCGCAGCTCGCCGAGAGGCGTCGCAAATACAAATGAAAAAGCCGGGCCATGAAGCCCGGCTTTACAGCAAACATTGCGGTCGTGTCTCTAGCGACTGACCACGACGCGCGTCGTGCGCGAGATGCCGTCCGCGGTGATCGTGTAGTAATAGATCCCGTTCGGCAACATCGCACCACTCGAGTCGCGGCCGCTGAACGCGACCTTCTGCCAGCCCTGCGGCATGTGACACTCGGCGAGGAACAACGGCGAACCCGCATCATCGGCCACTTCGATCGTCACGTCGCACTCGCACGGAAAACCCACACGCAGCTCGGTAATGGGGCCGACGAGATTGACGGACGCAGGGACGACGAGTTGTTGGGGAACGCTTGCGATCAGCTGGCTGGAGGGGAGAGAAACCACACCGGAAGCAAATCGGCTGAGGTCGATGGCGCCGGCCATTCTCTCCAGCGTAAACGCGTTGCCGCTGCTCGTAATGCCCACCACGAGCAGGGTAGCAATTGACATACTCCGAACGATTCGGTTGCAGCTCAAGTAGCTCACTCCTAGTTTCGGGGCACTGTCAGCCGGGTCGTTGCCACGACTACCGGACCGGGTGGGACATGGAAATCATAACAGTTGCGTGCGTTGCGCAACAACAGTTTTCCCTGTCAGGGAGCCAGAATTCGCTCCACCCAGCCGTTTTTCTCCAGTGTGTACTGGACCCTTTCGTGCAGTCGATCCTCCCGGCCGTACCAGAATTCCATGACCTCGGGTGCCACCCGGTACCCCGACCAGTGCGGGGGGCGGGGCACCGGTCCGGCTCCGAATCGGGTCTCGACGTCCTTCGCGGCGGCGAGCAGAGTCTCCCGGTCCGGGAGCACGGCGCTCTGGTTCGACGCCCAGGCCCCTACCTGGCTACCGCGGTTACGGGAGGCAAAATAGGCATCGGCCTCCTCCGCGGAAACGGGTGTTACGGGTCCTTCGATGCGCACCTGGCGAAAA
>DATNGX010000219.1:0-16274 GCA_035605755.1 Candidatus Krumholzibacteriia bacterium | reverse complement strand
GTGGGCGTCACCGGCACCGGTACGTCGAGCTTGCCGTTCCCAATATCCAGCACGCTGATCCAGTTCCCGCCGCCGCGCCCGACGCGGTATGCCAGCCAGCTGCCATCCGGCGAGTACGCCATGTCGCGCACATTGTCACCGGACGCCGCCTCGACCAGTACGCTGGTGGCGCCTGATGTGGTGATGGCACTGATGGCGCTTCCGCTGGAAGCATAGAGCGTGCTGCCGTCGGCGGACCACAGGAGCTCGAGAGGTCGCGGTGTATCAATCTTTGTAACCGTCGACCCCGTATCCGTCGTCTGCAGAAAATGGAGTCCCTCACTGGTCACAATGGCGAGCAAGGATGACACCGGATTCCATGCCATGAGCGGTTTGACAAATGCACCCAGCGATCCGGTCACGAGGTCGCCGGGGGTGGCCATGAGCACAGCGTTCGCCGGATTATCGTCGACGACGTGCGCCGTGATCGGCGACCCGTAGAGCTCGTACGTGTTGGTGCGATCCGGATCGAGCACGTAAACCAGCCATTTGCCGTCCGTGGAGAAGGTCGGGAAAAACGTACGCGGGTACTGGTATCCCGCCGAAATATTGCGGCGCGTGTTGGCCACCAGGTCATAGACGTAGACATTGTACTGGTCGGGCGAAAAACCGTCCGATGCCTGCAGCGTCCCCTGGTACGCGACCAGCCGGTCGTCGGGCGAAATGGCGGGATAATCAAAAACGTCACGATTGAGTGTGACGGACGTGTCGAGGTCGATATGCCGGGCCGTGCCGGACGCGAAATCGCCCACGTAGATGTGCCGCGGCTTCGTGGTGAAGTTATTGTTCGCAAGCGAGTCTTCTGCGTGCACCACGAACGTGCCGTCGGAGGAATACTGCACATGGTATCCAAAGGAGTGACCCGGCGCCACCGCGTCGCTCTCCACACCGCCCACGTACTTGTACACCTGCACGCCGATATCGGGGTTCGATGTAAAGAAGAAATGGAAGTCGGGACCGGTGCCGATGAGATCAACCTGGCCCGCGAAATCTTCCACGAGAGTTGTACCGGAGCTCGTGAAGACCACGGCCTGGTTGGTCGATGAATTGACGTCGTTGGTGACCTTGGCGACGATCGTGAAGATGCCCGAATTGGCGGGTGCGACCCAGTGCACGGTCTGCTTGTCGGTCTCCACGAAAGTTCCACCATCGGCGGTCCACTCGTAGACAGGAAAATCGTTCACATTTTGGGAGTGCGCCTGGACCACCGCGGTGAACAACAGCGTGTCCCCCGGAGCACCGACTTTGGGCTCGTTGATCACGCTCGTGACCGTGATGGGACCCGTGTCGCCCTGGACGATTTCCTCGGGCTGCTTGTCTTCTTCGCATGCCGCCAATGCCATCAGCATGAGGGCGGCCACCATCCACGCGCTGTACCTCGAAATGTCCGTCGTCTTCACCTGCAACAAACCTCCGCTACGGGGCTGCATCATGGCTTTACGTTTTTTGATCTTCGGAAGGACACACCAGGTGGGGTGGATCGTTGAGGTTACGATAATCCCGGAACCTGCTTGTTTTCAAGGGGGTTTTTGAAGCGCCCGCCCCCCCCGGGGTACAAAAGAAAGCGCCGCCGGTCGAATGACCGACGGCGCTTCTCGTGATCCCGTTGCGGGGATCGGTTAATACATGTCGCCCATGCCGGCGCCGGCGCCGCGAGCGGGAGCCTTCTCCTCTTCCGGAATGTCCGTGATCACGGCTTCCGTGGTGAGAAGCATGGCCGCCACGCTGGCTGCATTCTGCAGCGCGCTGCGCGTCACCTTGGTCGGATCGACGATGCCGGCCTTGAACATATCGACGTACTCGCCGGTCGCGGCGTTGTAGCCGATTGCGTCAGGCTGCTTGAGCACGTGCTCGACGATGAGGGAGCCTTCGGCACCCGCGTTGAGCGCGATCTGGCGCAGCGGTGACTCGAGGGCGCGACGGATGATCTCGACGCCGATGGCGACGTCGCCCGTCTCCTTGACCTTCTCGAGCACTTTGGCCGCGCGCAACAGCGCGATGCCGCCGCCCGGCACGATACCTTCATCCATGGCCGCGCGCGTCGCTTCCTTGGCGTCCTCGACGCGGGCCTTCTTCTCCTTCATCTCGACTTCCGTCGCCGCACCGACATTGATGACCGCAACGCCGCCGGCCAGCTTGGCCAGGCGCTCCTGCAGCTTCTCCTTGTCGTACTCGGACGTGGTCTCGTCGATCTGGGCGCGAATCTGCTTCACGCGCGCCTTGATCTCGGCCGGCTTGCCCGTGCCCTCGACGACGGTCGTGTTGTCCTTGTCGATCGTGATGCGCTTGGCTTCGCCCAGGTCCGCCATCTGCGTGTTCTCGAGCTTGAGGCCGGCCTCCTCGGCAATGACCTTGGCGCCGGTCAGGATGGCGATGTCCTCGAGCATGGCCTTGCGGCGGTCACCGAAGCCGGGGGCTTTCACCGCGCACACCTGGAGCGTGCCACGCAGTTTGTTGACGACGAGCGTCGCGAGCGCTTCGCCCTCGATGTCCTCGGCGATGATGAGCAGCTGACGGCCCTGCTGCGCCACTTTCTCGAGCACCGGGAGCAGGTCCTTCATGGATGAGATCTTCTTGTCATAGACAAGAATCTTCGCGCTATCGAGCACGACTTCCATGCGCTCGGGGTTGGTCACGAAGTACGGCGAGAGGTAGCCGCGGTCGAACTGCATGCCCTCGACCACGTCGAGCGTGGTCTCCATGCCGCGTGCCTCTTCAACTGTAATGACGCCGTCCTTGCCCACCTTGGCGAACGCGTCCGCAATGAGCTTGCCGATTTCCGGATCGTTGTTGGCGCTGATGGTGGCGACGCTGCCGATCTCGTCGTCCTTGACCTTCTTGCTCTTGAGCTTGAGCTCCTCGACAACGGCCTCGACCGCCTTCTGGATGCCCTTCTTGATGTACATCGGGTTGGCGCCGGCGGTGACGTTCTTGATGCCTTCCTTGATGATGGCCTGCGCCAGAATCGTCGCCGTGGTGGTGCCGTCGCCCGCAACGTCCTGCGTCTTGGTGGCGACTTCCTTCACCATCTGCGCGCCCATGTTCTCGAACGGATCGTCGAGCTCGATCTCCTTGGCAATCGTGACACCGTCGTTGGTGACGGTCGGACTTCCAAATTTCTTGTCGAGGACGACGTTGCGTCCCTTCGGGCCGAGCGTGATGCGCACCGCGTTGGCCAGCTTGTCAACGCCGGCGCGGAGCTTCTCGCGCGCTTCGGCGTCGTAGATCAACTGTTTCGCCATGTATATCTGCCTCCTGTAACTTTCGATTTGTTTGGAATGAATGACTTTTTAAAGAATGGCGAGGATCTCGTCCTCTTTCATGACCAGACACTTGCCACCCTCGGTCTCGATCTCGGTACCGGCGTACTTGTTGAACAGAACGCGGTCACCCTTCTTGACTTCCATTTCGATGCGGTCGCCGGTCGTGTTGCGACGGCCCTTGCCGACGGCGACGACTTCGCCCTCGGACGGACGTTCCTTGGCGGTGTCCGGGATGATGATGCCGCCCTTTTTCTTTTCTTCCTGTTCCAGGAGCCGCACGATAACGCGGTCACCCAGTGGGACCATCTTCATAGCATCCTCCTCGTCTTCTCTGTGGTGGTGATTGCCGGGCCCGGTGAGGACCGCGGCTGTACTCTAATATGTTGTAATTCTTTGATGGCTGGCAGTCAACGGGGTCGACTGCTAACAGGCCCTATCTTAGGCAGACCAGGAAGCAGTGGCAAGTGAAAATATTAGTAAGGGGGCCCTTATCGACCCGACCGGCGGGCGGCCTGGCCGTGCCTGGCGATCTCGGCCAGGCCGAGCAACGTCAATCCTGGCATATACTTCCAGCGCGAGGGTAAGCGATTTTCAAGGCGCGGCGCGTGACCACCCGTCAGCCAGACGGGCACCTTGCGCTTTCCGGTGCGCTGGAGAAGGAGCTCCACGGCCGCTTCGATGGCCCCTGCCGCCCCCACGATGGCGCCTGTCTGCATGGCCGGAACTGTGTCGTCGTAGGCATCGCCGGGGACGTCGGAGAGGTTGAGATCCGGTAGCTGCGCGGTGAACTGGTGCAGAGCCTTCATCGACAACTGCGGCCCGGCCATGATGAGGCCGCCCAAAAAACGGCGGTCGAGCACCAGGTCCACGGTGATGGCGGAACCCGCATCGATGATGATCGCGTCGCGCGCGCTTCCCGGCAGCGCACCGCACGCCGCGCAGATGCGATCGACACCCACGCGCGCGGGACGCCGCGTGGCGATCTCGATGGGCAGGTCGACGCGCGACGTCACCACGAGAGGCTCGAAACCAAGGTCGCGGCGGATCATCGCCCGCACGGCACCGGTTGCCCCCGGACGCACCGACGCAATCGCCGCTGCGTCGACGCCATCGCGCGCCACACGGCGCATCAGGCGCGCCAGCTGGTCGTTGGTTGCGGCGCGCGGACGACTCATCATGTCGCGAACGCTCGCCCCCCCGACGCGCGCCATCTTGGTCGACGTGTTGCCGATGTCGATGCAGAGGATCATGCCACGGCCTCGATGGATTCTCCGTAGAGGAGCGTTTCTTCCCCGTTGATGTCGATGCGCAGCGCGCCGTCTTCGGCCACACCGCGCACCAGACCCGAGATGCGCGCACCGCGCTGCTCGAACATCACCTCGCGGTCCATGTGCATGAGACGGTTTTCATACGCCGCGCGCAGCGGTCCGAATCCGTCGCGCACGAGGCGGTCGTAGTAGGCTTCGATCGTGCCCAGCACATCGGCCGCGATGTCGGCGCGGTTCCAGTCGTGTCCGGTCAGTGTATGGCACGACGCAGCGGGACGCTCGAGCGAGTGCGGAAACTCGTCCGCGCGTACGTTCACGTTGATGCCGCAACCCAATACCAGGTGCGTGAGGCCTGTCGACGCCGACGACGATTCGGCCAGAATGCCGGCCAGCTTTCCCCGCTCACACATGACATCGTTGGGCCACTTCACTCCCACTTCGACATCGAGCAGCTTCGACAACACCACCGAGATCGACAGCGCCGCCACCAGTGTCACCGGGAGCGCCGCGCGTGCGTCGCTTCCCGGCCGCAGCACGAGCGACATGAGCACATCGCGCCCGGGCGGGCTCGACCAGGTGTGGCCGCGCCGGCCGCGGCCGGTGGACTGGTGATCCGTCATCACCACGGTGCCCTCGGGCTCGCCGCTGCGCGCGAGCTCGAGCGCCGCGTCGTTGGTGGATCCGATGACTGGATAGAAATAGAGGCGCCGCCCCAGCCGCGCGGTGGCAAGCCGGCGCTGCACATCGGCGGGAAGCGGACCGCATGCGAGTGGGTTCATCGCAGGCTCAGGCTCATGGAAGCGGCCGGCGCCGAATGAGTGATGGCGCCGACCGAGATGTAATCCACACCGGGCAGCGCGTAGTCGCGCACGCTCTCCAGTGTGATTCCGCCCGACACTTCGATCTCGACGCGCTTGTCCGCGCGCGTGGCGCGCACGGAGCGCACCCGCTCCAACGCGTCACCCACCTGTCCGGGTGTGAAGTTGTCGAGCATGATGCGATCCACGCGGACCGCGAGCAACTGTTCCAGGAACTTCATGGAATCCACCTCGACTTCCACGAATCCGTCGTCGGCCGCCCGAGCGGCGAGATGCGCAATGAGCGCTTCCGGTCCGCCCAGCGCGCGGACGTGGTTGTCCTTTACGAGCACCATGGCATCGAGCGAACGCCGGTGATTCTGCGCGCCGCCGCAACGCACCGCGTACTTGTCGAGCTCGCGCCAGAGCGGAATCGTCTTGCGCGTGTCGAGTATGACAACGCCCGTCCCCGCCACCGCATCCACGAAACGCGAGGTGAGCGTGGCCACGCCGCTCATGTGCTGGAGGAAATTGAGCGCCGTGCGCTCCGCGGCCACGATGGATGCGGCACGGCCCTGGATCGTGCATATCGTCTCCCCGGCCGCGACGCGATCGCCGTCGCGATGCGGCGCTTCGAAGGTGCACGAGGCGTCGATCTGCCGGAACACTTCGCGCGCGATGTCGATGCCGGAGAGTGCGATGCCCGCCGCGATGTCGATGGTTGCGCTCGCTTCGCGTTCACCCAGATCGAGGAAGGCCACGGTGGCATCCGAGCGCGCACCGTCCTCGGCGATCGCCGCCTGCACCATGGCCACCATGCGGGCGGGATCGGGGGCGTCGAGCCGTGTCATCATTCGTCCCTTTCGCGGCGCCGTCCCGGCGTCGAGTTGCGCGCGGCCGCGAGCTGCAGGCGGACTTCATCCAGCCGGTCGCGCAGGCTGGCTGCTTTTTCGAAGTTGAGCGCCTGTGCTTCGCGCAGCATCTCGGCTTCGATGGCCGCTGCCAGCGCATCCGACGCCGCGCCCGGATCGACGAGGATATCGCCGCTTTCGCGCACGCGCGCATCCGCGATGGACGTGGCAAGCGCGACTTCGTTGAGAGACTTGATGATGCCGCGCGGCACGATGCCGTGCTCCTCGTTGTACGCGAGCTGGAGCTTGCGGCGGCGGTTGGTCTCGTCCATCGCGCGCCGCATCGAGTCGGTGATGGAATCGGCGTAGAAGATCACGCGGCCGGAAACGTGGCGCGCCGCGCGTCCCGCGGTCTGGATCAGACTGCGTTCGCTGCGCAGAAAGCCTTCCTTGTCGGCGTCGCACACCGCCACCAGCGACACTTCCGGAAGGTCGAGCCCTTCGCGCAACAGATTGATGCCGACAAGCACGTCGAAATCGCCCAGACGCAACCCGCGCAGAATCTCGACGCGCTGGAGGGCGTCGATGTCCGAGTGGAGATAGCGCACGCGGATGTCGAGCGAGAGCAGATAGTCGGTGAGCTCTTCCGACATACGCTTGGTCAGCGTGGTGACGAGCACGCGTTGCCCCTGCTCCGTGCACAGGCGGATCTCTTCCACCAGATCGTCCACCTGTCCCTCCACGGGACGCACCGTGATCTCCGGATCCACAAGCCCGGTGGGGCGAATGACCTGCTCCACCACCTCGCCGCCGGATTTCCTGAGCTCGAGGTCCGCCGGCGTCGCGCTCACGTAGATGACGCGCGGAACCAGCCCGGTGAACTCGTCGAACTTGAGCGGCCGGTTGTCGAGCGCGGACGGCAGCCGGAAGCCGTGCTCGACCAGGGTGAGCTTGCGCGAGCGGTCGCCGTTGTACATGCCGCCCACCTGCGGCAGGGTGACGTGCGACTCGTCGATCACGCACAGGAAATCCTGCGGGAAGAAATCCAGCAGCGTGAACGGGCGTTCGCCCGGTTTTCTTCCGGAGAGGTAGCGCGAATAGTTTTCGACTCCGCTGCAGTAACCGACTTCTTCCAGCATCTCGATATCGTAGAGCGTGCGCGACTCGAGGCGCTGCGCCTCGGCCAGCCTCCCCTGCTCGCGCAGCTCGATGACGCGGGTGGCCAGCTCGTCACGAATTCCGACCACCGCGTTCTTCACCACGTGGTCGGGCGTCACGAAGTGTTTGGCGGGAAAAAGATTCAACTTCTCGATCGCGCGTACACGCTTGCCCGTGAGCGGATCCACGATGGAGAGCGCTTCAATACGGTCGCCGAAGAATTCCACCCGGATGGCTTCTTCTTCGTACGCGGGACGGATCTCGATCACCTCGCCGCGCACGCGGAACGTGCCGCGCGTGAAGGCGATGTCGTTGCGCATGTACTGGATGTCGATCAGGTCGCGCAGGAAGTCTTCGCGGTCGTAGCGGTCGCCGGCGTGCGCGGTGATCATCATGGCGCGCACCAGCTCGGGCGAGCCCAGCCCGTAGATGCACGACACGCTGGAGACAACGACGACATCGTTGCGCGTCATGAGCGAGCTGGTCGCGCGCACGCGCAGCCGGTCGATATCGTCATTGATGGAGGCGTCCTTCGCGATGTACGTGTTCGTCGAAGGCACGAACGCCTCGGGCTGGTAGTAGTCGTAATAGCTGACGAAGTACTCGACCGCGTTGGTGGGAAAGAAACCCTTGAACTCGCCGTAGAGCTGCGCCGCGAGCGTCTTGTTGTGCGAGATGACGAGAGTGGGAAGGCCGAGCTCGGCGATGACGTTGGCAACCGTGAAGGTCTTGCCCGAGCCGGTCACACCCAGGAGCACCTGGTGGCGCTTGCCTTCGTGGGCGCCCGCGATGAGGGCGCGAATGGCCTGAGGTTGATCACCCGTGGCCTGGTAGTGAGATACGAGATCGAAACCGCCGGCCACGCGTTCACCGCGACGCCAGCGTCGCCGTCGCCTCCGCGGAAGTGGGTGGGAGGGAACCGACCGTCTGTGTCTTCTTGTGCTCGCGCAGGAGCAAAACGACGAGCACGATCACGATCAGGACCAGCGCGGGAATCATGATCGATCGGACCCAGCGCGGGGGCCCGAGCTTTTCTTCGCGCAGCCCCCCTTCGGTGTCCCACGACGGACCCGGTCCGGCGGCCTGCGCGGCCGAACGCGATCCGATCATCGACCACAGGCGGTTGCCATCGAGGCCGAGGAACTCGGCGTATGTGCGCACGAAGCCCTTCACGTACGTTTCGCTGGGAAACGCGCCGAAGTCGTCCTCTTCCAGGGCGCGGATGGTCTGCACCGAGATCTTGGTTTCACGGTTCACCTGCTCGATGGAAAGTTTGCGCGCCTCGCGGCCCAAACGCAACATTTCGCCGACGGTTTTCCCCTCGGAGCTGGCCGGTGTTCCTTTGTCCTTCACGTCAGTCATAGGCGAATCAGACCACGGCCGCGCCGTGGAGTCAACGTTTCGTGATAGCCGTTGGGAAGCTATGCTTCCGCGAGCAGCTTCAGCGTTTCGAGCAGTTTGCCGTGCTCCTGTTCCAGGCGCGAGAGGCGCTCGCGCTCGCGCGCGACCACCTCGGGCTTGGCCTTGGACACGAATCCGTCATTGCCGAGCTTGGTGGTGACATCGCCGAGCTCCTTCGCCACCTTTTCGGCTTCCTTTTTCAGACGCTGGCGCTCGGCGTCGAGGTCGACGAACTCCGCCAGCGGCACGATGACCTCGATATCGTTGATGGGCGTGGTGGCGCTGCCGCGATCCTTGGCCACGGCCGGGCCCACATCGAGCGATGCCGCGCCCGCCAGACGCAGCACGCCGTCGGCCGCGTCGCGCAGAAGCGCCGCGCGCTCCTCCGGCGCGCGCACACGAACCGGTATGCGCAGCCCGGGGCTCACACGATAGGCGGCGCGCACATTGCGCACCGCGACCACCACATCACGCAACAACTGCATGCGTACTTCCGCCTCCTCGTCGATGCCGCGCCCGTCTCCCGACGGATAACGATTCTCGAGCAGCAGTCCTTTCGTCATGGGAAGGATGCTCCAGATCTCCTCGGTGACGTACGGCATGATGGGATGCAGGAGCTTCATCGACTCACCGAGCACAAAAAGCATCACCGAGAGCACGGTGCGTCGATCGCCTTCGCCGTACAGACGCACCTTGGCGAGCTCGAGATACCAGTCACAGAAGTCGTGCCAGAAGAAATCGTAGATGCGCGACGCCGCGTCGTTCAACCGCCACTCGGCAAAACACCGTTGGGTGTCCGCAGCACAGCGCTCCAGTGCCGAGATAATCCAACGGTCCTCCCATGTAACCTCGGGATTGAACGATAGCGACGAACCGAACGCGTCCTTCCAAAGCCCGGCAAAAACGCTGTTCCCCGCATCCGCCCCGTCACCGCTTGTCAGCGGTGTATCCACAGCACTCATCACCAGGCGCGACGCCTGCCAGAGCTTGTTGGTGAAGTTGCGGCCGAGCTCGAGCTTTTCCTCGTCGAAGAAGACGTCCTTTCCCGGCGGCGAGAGCATCGACAGCGTGAAGCGGAAGGCGTCGGTCCCCCAGTTGGCGATGATGTCGAGCGGGTCGGGCGAGTTGCCGAGCGACTTGCTCATCTTGCGACCCTGGCCGTCGCGCACAATACCGGTGAGGAACACGTGGCGGAACGGAACCTCGCCCATGAATTCGAGCGACGCCATGATCATGCGCGCCACCCAGAAGAAGATGATCTCCGAGCCGGTGACGAGCACCGAGGTCGGATGGTAGCGCTCGAGGTCGCGCGTCTGGTCGGGCCAGCCCAGCGGCGAGAACGTCCACAACCACGACGAAAACCAGGTGTCGAGCACGTCGTCGTCCTGGCGCAGCTCTGTCTTGCCGCACGTGGCGCACGCGGTGGGATCGGTGCGTGACACGGTCAAGTGTCCGTCGTGGCAGTACCACACCGGAATGCGATGGCCCCACCACAGCTGGCGCGAGATGCACCAATCGCGGATCTCGGTCATCCAGCTCATGTAGACGTTGCGCCAGCGCGGCGGATAGAACGTGACCTCTTCGGTCTCGGCGACGCGAATCGCGGGCTCGGCGAGCGGCTTCATCTTGACGAACCACTGTGTCGAGAGCAGCGGCTCGATCACCGTGCCGCAGCGGTCGTGAGTGCCCACATTGTGGCGGTAGGGCTCGACCTTGACCATCAACCCGGCCGCCTCGAGCGCTTCCACCACCTTTTTGCGCGCGTCGAAACGGTCCAGGCCTTCGAATTCCTTGCCGGCGGCCGCAGTCATCCTGCCCTCGCGGTCCACCACGACGACGGTGGGCAGGTTGTGCCGTTGTCCGATTCCGAAGTCGGTGAGATCGTGGGCGGGGGTGACTTTCACGAAGCCGGAGCCGAACTCCATTTGCACGACGTCGTCGGCGACGATGGGAACCACGCGGTTGACAAGCGGAACGGTGCACGACTTCCCAATGAGGTGCTTTTTCGATTTGTCGTTCGGATTCACCGCGACGGCAGTATCGCCAAGAATGGTCTCAGGACGCGTGGTGGCGACAACGACGTCCTCGCTGTCGCTCGGATATCTCACCCAGTACAGCTTCGAGTCGCGCTCATCGTACGCGACTTCTTCGTCGGAGATGGCGGTCTGGTCGAGCGGGCACCAATTGACGATGTAGTCGCCCCGATAAATGAGGCCCTTCTCGTAGAGGCGGACAAACGCTTCGCGCACCGCGCGCGAGCGCGCCTCGTCCAGCGTGAACGCCTCGCGACTCCAGTCGAACGCGCAGCCGAGCTGCTTCATCTGTTCGACGATGCGCGCGTGATGGTGCTCTTTCCATTTCCACGCTTCGGTGAGGAACTCCTCGCGCGTCATGTCGCTGCGCTTTTTCCCTTCTTTGAGGAGCGCGTTCTCGACCACTTTCTGTGTGGCAATGCCGGCGTGATCGGTCCCGGGAATCCAGAGCGTGTTGAAACCGTTCATCCGCTTCCAGCGGATGAGCTGGTCCTGCACCGTGTCGCCCAGGATGTGGCCGACGTGCAGCACGCCGGTGACGTTGGGCGGCGGAAGCGTGATGACGAACGGCTCGTCCTGTGACGAGTCGTCGGGAACGAAGAGGCGCTTGTCCTCCCATTCCCTGTTCCAGCGCTTGCGCGCTGCGGCCGGATCGAAGTGTTTTTCCATTTAGTAGCGTCGCGAGCCTGCACGGCTCGCGTTAGAAGAAGGCAAAAAGTATCACCTTGCGCAAACGTGGTCAACGTTGCGGCGATGCCACTTCATTGCGATGTGCTCAAGGCCACGAACGCGACGTGCGATCCGTCCGGCGCTACCGCCAGGCGCGTGATCGAGATGATCCCTTCGCTCGCAAAATCGTGCACCGGCCGGAAGGCCGCTGTGCCGCCCCCGAACGTCGCGGCATGGATCGTCGTTCCCGACGAATGGAGCATCGTGTCCGGCGCCAGCCACACCGCATCCTGGCCGTCGCCCACCGCGTCGATGAGCGGCTCCCCGGCATGGCTTCCATTCTTGAGAAGCATGAAGCGAAATCTGTCTTCGCCCACGGGCGTCGTGAACACGATGTCACCGGTGCCGGGAATGCGCTGCAGCGACCGGCCGATGTCGCGCGCCACGATGGTCTGCGCCTGCGACACGACATCGATCACGCGCAGCGTGTGCGGTTCCTTTTTCTTTTCGTTCCCGAGCACGAACGCAGCCAGGTGCGTGTCGTCGATCCACACGAAATATCCGACCGAGTCGACATCGGTCATGACCAGCGCCGGATTCTTTCCGTCCATGTCGAAACGCCACAGGCGCTGCGTGCTGTCGGCCTCGACGCGCACAGTGCAGAAGCCGCTCGCCGGCGAGCCGACCGGCGTCGGTGAATACTCACTCTCGGGCGTCAAGGTGACACGCGTCACGGTACGCGTGGCGAGACTGCAGCGATAGATATCGGTGCCGCCCTCGGTCCCGCCCGCCGTGTACAGGAAGCTCTGCGAGTCCGGCAGAAAGCAGGGCTGGTTGTCGTAGCCGGCGCGGTGGGTCAGGTTGACCGGCTTTCCCAGGTCGAGGGTCTGGCCGCGCACAAGCACTTCGGCGACCCAGATATCGGAGTCGGGGACTTGAGCATGGGCAGCCGACAGGCCGCCCAAAAGCACACCAACGAAAACCACCAGACTGGATCTACGAAACATATCGCGCCTTACCTCTAGTTTTACTTGAAGGTCCCCTGTTAAGGGCAAGCTGTCGCTTGCCTCCCGGTCTTTGACCGTTTTGTGGAGAACGCAGTATAATGGATGGGCTGTTGGCCGTCACGCCCCGGCACGGCTTTCGCTCCAATCCAAGACAATGGCAACAACCCACGCTCCCGGGCGATGCCCGCTCTTCGTCCTGACCCTGCTCGTGCTCGGCCTCGCGGCCGGCGCGGCGCGGGCGCAGTACGTGCTCGAGCGCGCCTACCCGGCGCTCAGCTTCCCCGCGCCGACCGACGTCCGCCCCGCCAACGACGGCACCAACCGCATGTTCGTCGTCCAGAAGGGCGGCACCATTCGTGTCTTCGAGAACGACTACCAGGCGGCGACGAGCAAGGTGTTCCTCGACATCTCATACAAGGTGCGCACCGCGGGCGAAGCGGGTTTGCTCGGCCTTGTGTTCGATCCCGACTATGCGGCGAACGGCACGTTCTACATCTACTACGAGACCAAGTACCCGACGCACAACATCGTGTCGCGGATGAAAGTGTCCGCCGACCCCGACGTTGCCGATCCCAACACGGAAGAAATTCTGATCGATGCGCCGCAGTTCGATCCCGGCAACGCCTATCACTGCGGCGGCCAGCTCGCGTTCGGAAAGGACGGCTATCTCTACATCGCGATGGGCGACAACGTCAACGGGCCCTCGGCGCAGGATCTCACCGATCTTCAGGGCTCCATTCTACGCATCGATGTTCACGTCGACCCGGCGCCGCTGGGACAGCCCGTGTTCGGCGCGCCGTCGTATCGGATACCCGAGAACAATCCGTTTGCGCTCAACACCAGCGGCTATCGCCCCGAAATTTTCGCGTACGGTTTTCGCAATCCGTGGCGCTTCGCCATCGATCCGTACACAGATGAGATCTGGGTGTGCGACGTCGGCCAGGACACGTGGGAAGAAATCGATCTCGTGCGCAAGGGCAAGAACTACGGCTGGCCGCTGATGGAAGGGTTCGAGTGTTATCCGGCCGGCGAGTGCGACACCACGAGCAAGGACCTCAAGCTTCCGCTCTACGCCTATTCGCACGACGAAGGCAGCGCCATCGTGGGCGGCTGTCGCTACTGGGGATCGCGCCTTCCCGAGCTCGCCGGCGTGTTCGTGTTCGCCGATTATACCAGCGGTATCATTTGGGGCCTGCACTACGATGGCGTGGGCACACCGGAGCGATTTGACCTCGCCAACGGCGCGCCCGGAATGTTCACCGTGGGTTCGGGCTTCGACGAGGATATTCTGATGGGCTCGGTCAACGGACAGATCTACCGGTTGGCGCGCATCGTCACCGCGGTCACAAGCACGCCGTCGCGCGCCCACCTGGCCGGCAATTTTCCCAACCCGTTCAATCCGTCCACGACCATTCGTTTCGTGCTCGGTCACGCCGCGCATGTGAGACTCGATATTGTTTCCGTCCGGGGCGAGCGGGTGCGCCAGTTCGAATTGCCGGGTGCACAGGCAGGCTCGCATGACGTGGAGTGGCGCGGCGAGACCGACCGCGGGTCCCGCGCCGCCAGCGGCGTCTATTTCTGCCGCCTGATCGTGGACGGAACGGCCGTGGATTCGTCGCGCCTGGTGCTCGTTCAATAGCACTGCCGCGTTGACAGGGGCGCGTTCTCGCGCCATCATTCGGTTGACAACGCTGCCCACCGGTTTCGCTCTTCCCCTCCCCGTAGCAGGAGAAATCTTATGCGAAGGTTCCAGGTATCAGCTTGCGCGGCCCTTCTTCTTGTGGCGATGGCTTCCACGTCGCACGCCGTCGTGCGCCGGACGCCGCCGCCTCTGCTCTGGCAGCGTACGGCCGTCTCGGGATATCTCGGGAAGGGTCTGCCTGTCGGGCAGTTTGCCGACGATCGGCCGGGCTACGGCAACCAGAAGGAAGGCGCCATCGACTGGGCAGTCGAGATCGAGCACTTCGTGGGTCACACCGCATCGCTCGGCTTTTCCTATGCAAACACGGAGTACGAGGACAAGGATCTCGGCGATTCGCTGAAGACCAAGGTCAGCACGGCGTCCGGATTCGTCCGCATCGTGATTCCCACCGCGACATCGATCCGTCCCTATCTGCGCTTCGGTATGGGCGGCGTGCAGGTGGAGTTCCTGGATCCGGTCTCGCGCGAAGACTCGGAATGGGAGTTTTCGCTGCAGGCCGGCGGCGGCCTGTTGTGGCTGCCGGCGCGCTGGCTCGGACTCTCGGCGCAGGCGCTCTACTATCATGGCGACACCGATGATTCGGTGGTGTTCGCGACACAGGACGAAACCGTGGTGGTTGGATTCGACACCGCGTACTGGGCGTTCAGCGCCGGCGTGAGCCTGTTCTTCCCCTGATGCTCCGATTGATCAGGCGCCGAGCCAGATCGCCGCAATTCCGAGAAACATCCCCAGCTTGAGCAGGCGGCTGGTGAGCGTGAACTGACGTCGCGCGCTGGCATTCACAACGCGCATGGCGCCGCTCAAGAGCAATGGCGCGACGGCAAGCTCCATGGTCAGTAGATAGGGCGCGCGATAGTGGGCGGTGAGAGCCGGCACCGGCAACATGGCGGCGAGCAGGAGCATCAGAACGGCCGCGACGGTTCCCGCCTCCTCGGCGCCCAGCGCCACGGCCAGCGTGAGCACGCCGCCTTTGCGGTCGCCGATCACATCCTCCACGCCCTTTACGATCTCACGGCACAGAACGAAAACGAACGCGATCGCCACCGGAATGATCGCGGCGCGCGCGTTGTGTGCGAGCATCGCACCGGCCAGAAACGAGCTGCTCGAGATCGCCGCCACCATCAGATTGTTCACGATGAACCGCGGCTTGGCCCAGCGCGCATAAACCGCGAGGGCCAGCTGCCACACCACGATCACGGCGGCCACCGGGCGCGGCAGCAACCAACCGCAGGCGGTGGTGGCGATCAACGAGATCGTGGTGTACATCCGGTACGCGCCGCCCGGTGTCACGCGCCCCGACGGCAGCGGGCGGTCGGGCTTGTTGATGCGGTCCACCTCGAGATCGAATTGATCGTTCAGGATGTTGCCGGCGCCCGTGACGAGGGCTGCCAGCGCGGCTGTCACCACCACATCCCGCGTCATGCCGCCGCGAGCAATGGAGTTGCCCGCCACCACGGCCAGCGCCGAGGCGAGCATGTTGTGCGGTCGTAGAATGGAAAGATGGGCCGGAAGGCGCGCGCGCATGCCGCGGAGCTTACGGAATCTCCCAGCGAATCTCCAGACGGAAGCCGTCGGATGAGTCGTCGGAGCCGGATACATGCGCGCGATTGTCGGCATTGATGTGCGCATACTCCGCTGCCACCCAGCGGTTGCCCGAGAACTCCCAGCGTGTCCCCGCGCGCAGCCCGATCGATTCTTCCACTACACCGGATGGGAACGCGGGATTGGGATCATCGACGTTGAGATGGAACGAGCGCAGATCGTTCCCTTCGCCCACGCGGCCACCGAATGCACCCACCGACACGCGCCAGTTGTCGCGCGGGTAAACGTCGGCGTTCACGAACCAGGCGTCGGCGTCGGGGCCGGGCCGTGCTCCGAGCAGCACGTCACCATTCTCCAGCTCGGCAGCACCGCTCACGTACACGGAGAGCGACTCTTCGTGCGAGTAGGTGTAGATGTCGGCCCAGCGGTACTGTGCGCGCACCTCGAGCCCCCACGGCTTCGAGGCCACCCAGCGCACGCCCGCGTCCGCGGCGAGCTTGTTGGGAAAGCCTTCGTCCTCGAACTGGTAGTCGTCGATGAGCAG
>DATNGX010000218.1:0-4504 GCA_035605755.1 Candidatus Krumholzibacteriia bacterium | reverse complement strand
GAGAGACCCTCCACCACCATTTCGACGACGTTCTGCAGCTTGCCCGGAATCATCTTCGGGTTGCGCGACGCCAGGTGCGCGATCAGGATCACGAGGCCGGCGATCGCGTACGCGAAGATCATTCCTTCCCAATGCTCGAGGAACTCCTTCACCGGGCCGTCGGCCATGAAGTGAGTGATCAGCGTGATGAGGTTGGGAAGCTCGTGCGCGGCCTCGTGGCCGGCTTCGGCGGCATGTTCGGCCACCGCACCGGCGGCCTCTTCCATCAGACGGACGGGGGCCATCCGGCCGATGAGGTCAGTGAGTTGAAAAGCGAACAATGTGTTTCTGCCTGATTAGTGCGTCTCGTCGAGACGGAGATAAATACGGCCCACGGACTTCATCACTGCGACAAAAAACGGCCACCCGAAACCCGCCATCCACCACATCACCGGCAGCTTGAGGAGCACCAGCATGACAGCTCCGGCTGCGTACAATACGGGGAACTTGATTCCCATGGCGATCATGATCGCCGGTGTGTCGCGCTTCTCGTTGGTGAGCACGCGCGACACGATGGAATGAATCGCCATCAGATTCGCGAGCGACCACGCAATTCCCGCCACGAACGCCGTCGCCGGCAGCCATCCGATGTAGAAGGCGACCGGGATTGCCATCACGAGGCCGGCGACAATCGAGGTCTTGCGAACGCGCCGCAGCAGGTCGGCATCCATCGATGCCCAGGCCGTGCTGACGACGTTATGGCGCACCTCGATCACTCTGATCTCCATCAGTGGGGGCGTTGGCTTTCTTGATGACGTTCCGCACTTCGCGGACGCCGGCCACAAACCCCAGCAACAAGAAGATGATGGTAAGGACGGGGTATGCGTTGAAACGCTTATCGAGATAACGGCCGATCAGAAGACCGGCGATCGGCGGCACTGCCATCAAGAAGGGGATTGTCGAAAGCAATCCCATCTGCCGTGCCCAGTTGTAGTCCTTCTCCGGTTTCATGAAAGGACCATGGGGATTCAGCGGCGCGATGCCAGTGGGCCCATTCCTCAAGGACGCTAGACTCTACCGCGCGCTGACCCCCAAAACAACCGCTAAGAGACTATGTGAAATGTTTACCAAAATCAATAAAACTTTCCAGAAGACCGCCCTGGTGGCGTAAGTCCTTATTCGCGTTTGGCTAGCGCCGCCGCCTCGCGGCGAGCCTTTTCCGCCTCCTGCTCCAGGGTCTGCACGCGGCGCTTGAGCTCCTCGATGGTGGCCGACTCATCGGTGGTGCCCTTCGCCGCCGCGACGTGTGCCGTCACCCGGTCGGCCGCTTTCTGCGCCTTGTCGCGAACCTCGGCCACCGGATCGGTCGACGCCACGCGGGTCAGATTGGGCAGCGCGGACGCATCGCCAATGGTGGCGAGACCCTCGATGGCCGCTTCGCGCGTGCGCAAGTGCCAGTCGTCGAGTGAGGCGGCCACCACATCGGACGCCCTGCGGCGCTCGGAATCCTTCTCGAGCTCCTTCGCCAGTTTTGCATAACCGGCGATCGCGATGTTCCGGCACTCGCGCGGAATGCCGGTGGTTGTGTATTTCTGGATCTTGCCCAGCGCCGCCGTCTCCTTGAGCTCGACCAGGGCATTGATGGCCGCGTTGCGCACGATGCTGCGGTCGGATTCCTGAGCGAGCGCGGCGGTGCAGATTTTGGCTGCGTTGTCGGTCTTGATCTTGCCCAGGCTCGTGAGTGCTTCCGCGCGCACACCCCACGCGAAATCACGATTGGCCAGGTCGTCCAGTATCGCCGCTGCGTCGTCGTTGCGATAAAAGTTCCCGATTGCCTCGGCACATGCGAGACGCACCTGGCCGTCTTTGGCGTTCAACCCTTCTTTGAGAGCAGAGAGCGCGTCATCGTTTGCGATCTTGCCGAGAGCGAGCGCGCATTCGCGGCGCAGCCCGTAGTGGCCTTCGGCGAGCAACGCGGCCTTCAGCGCGGGCACGGTCTCCCGGTCCGCTCCCTTGGCGGCGAGCGCTTCCGCGGCGCGCACGCGCGACATGTATGGCGCATTTTTGAGCTCGTAGATCGATTCACTCGTCTTCTTTCCGAAGTCGAGCGTCTTCAAGATCCAATCGTCCTTGTCGAAGAGAACCATCACCGGTTCTTTGGGAACGTTGAAATAGAAGTTCTCCTTCTGCTGTTCGACGGTCACATGGTGTGTCGCGCGGCCGCCGTCCCAGTACACGTCGATATCCACGGGAACCCGGAAGATGGGCACCAGCCCGCCCGTCTTTTGTGTTTGTTCGACGCTGACGCGGAGTACGTGGGTCTCGTCGTCGAATGACTTCGTCACTTTGAAATCGGGGTGGCCGGCGAGGAACACCCACTGTTCGAACATCCAGTCCAGGTTCTCGCCGGTGACGTCCTTGACCGCGCGCATCAGGTCGTAGGTTTCGACCACATCGAATTTGTGCTTTTCGCCGTACTCCTTGATGACCTCGCGGTAGAGCGCGTCACCCAGCTGATAGCGCAGCATGTGCAGGAAGCTCGCGCCCTTGATGTACACGTTGGCGTTGTTGAGCGCGTCCTTGCGGTTGAAGAAGTCGGTGACGACGGGGCGCGCATCCTTGGCGTCGGCTGCAAGCACGTCGTTGTGCGCGCTGCGTACCTGGTAGCGGAACGCGTCATCGCCGTCGTGGTGTTCCTTGTAGAGGTAGCAGTAGTAGGTGGCGAAACCTTCGTTGAGCCACATGTGGCTCCACTCGCGGCAGGTGAGCATGTCGCCCCACCACATGTGCGCCAGCTCGTGCGCGATCAGATTCTGTTCCGTGCGCGTGGGCTCGGTGCGCTCGTCGAAGAGTGTGCGCATGTTCATCACCACGGCGGTCGTATTCTCCATGCCGCCGTAGATGTAATCCTGCACCACGACCTGGGCGTACTTCGCGTACGGATAATCGATGCCGATCTCCTTGGAGAAGAACTCGATCATGTCGGGCGTGAGACCGTAGCAACGCAGCACCGTCTTCTCATCGGCGTACGGCGGCACCACGTACTGGACCGGAACGTCGCGCCACTTCTCTTCGACGATCTTGTACTGCGCCACCGCGAGCATCATCAGGTACGACACCTGGGGCTGGTCGAGCTTGTAGTAGAACTCGGTCTTCTCGCCGGCGTCCTTCTTCTCGACGAGCGCGCCGTTGGAAATGGCGGTGTAGCCTTTGGCGACGCGGAAGCGTCCTTCGAACGTGGCCTTGTCGTTGGGATAATCGTTGCACGGAATCCAGCGCCGGTTGTCCTCGCCTTCGCCCTGCGACCAGACCTCCCAGCGGCTGTTGGGAAGGCCCTTCTCGGGCTGGATCCAGTAGAGACCGATCCTGGGCGCTCCGTGATACTTGATGGCGACTTTCGCGGTCGCGTTGCGCGCGAGCGGTTGGGCGAGATGAATCACGAGCCGGTCGTCGGCCGATTCCTGCGTGGTGCCCGCCAGCCACGACGTGCTGTTTTCCGAAGGCACCGGGTAGTCATACTTCGCAGCCTTGCCGTCGACTTCAACCGATTCCACGACGAGATCGACACAGTTGAACGAGATGTCGCTGGTACCATCGCGGAGCGCGCGCACGGTGTTCACCACGCCGCCGGCGACGGTCTGCTTCACCACATCGACATCGAGATCGACCGAGATGTGCGTGGTGGTGAACGTGCGGCTGGGAGACACATACGCGAGCGGATCCGGTGAAAGCGCGGACTGCTGCGCGGATGCCGGGGCGGCGAGTGCTGCAATCAGAACGACGGTGTTCAACAGGGCTCGCATGATGTTTCCTTTCTAGAGAGGCGCGCGCTCTGACATGTAGCGCGACAGCGCATCCCGCCACTCCGGCATGGGATGAATGCCGTGTGCGGCGAGCGCGCCGTTGTCGAGAACCGAATACGATGGGCGGCGTACGGGAGAATTCCATTCTTTGGCGGTGGTGGCACCGGGTGCCGGCGCGCCGGCATGGCGGAAGATCTCGCGCGCGAACTCGAACCACGAACACGAGCCCGCGCTCGTCGCATGATAGACGCCGCCGGGAACCGCTTTTTCGATGATCAAGCGAATCTGGTGCGCGAGATCGACACTGAACGTGGGCGTCAGCACCTCATCGGACACGACCCGCGTGGGTGCTCCGGATGCCGCGCGTTTCATCATGGTCTCGACGAAATTGGTGCCCTTGCCGCGGCACGCATTGAGGCCGTAGACGCCGCTGGTGCGCAGGACGAGGACATGCGCGCCTTCGGCGCGCACTGCCCACTCCCCAGCCAGCTTGCTGGCACCGTAGATGTTGAGCGGCCGCGGGAAGTCGTTCTCGAGATAGGGAGTCCGCTTCTCGCCGTCGAAGACATAGTCGGTGCTGATGTGGATGAGGCGGGCGTTTGCGGCACTGGCGGCCCGCGCGACGTGTTTCGCTCCGAGAGCATTGGCATCGAATGCCGCGAGAGCTTCGCTCTCGCAGCGTTCCACGTTGGTCATCGCGGCACAGTTTACGACCCAGTCGG
>DATNGX010000217.1:0-5102 GCA_035605755.1 Candidatus Krumholzibacteriia bacterium | reverse complement strand
GACCCCGCTGGGTGATCGCGCGACCGAGGAGGACGGAATCTCCGCTCGCTTCGGCGCGCCGCGCGAAAGCGGACGCCACCTTGAAGAGCGAGTCATAATGTCCGGCGATGAACAGGTTCTCGCTGATCTCGCGGATTGAGTCGGAGGCTGTGCGGGGTGCGTTCGCGCGCGGTGGAACCGCCGCCGTCGAGGAGAGACAGACGGCGACCAACAGCGAACAGACACCGGGAACAACCCGGCGCAGGCGAATGGGGACGGCGGCCACGCGAGCAGTATATACCTTCTCTAGCCGCGTACGCCCTTGCCGAGATAGGGGCGGAGGGCGGGAGGGATGGAGCGGGTCACCAGCGCCTTTTCGACCGCCCAGCGGTCTTCCGTCGCGGTGGTGGTGAGGATGCGTATCTCGGCGCCGTCTTTGACGGCAATGGGAACGCCGTCGCGGTACAGGATGCGGTTGCCGTAGAGATTTCCCACGCGGTCGCCGGGCGTGAGAATGCCGGTGAGGTTGACCGGATCGGATGCACTGACAGACACGAGATCCCCATTCAACGCGCGCCGCCGCACGCCGCGCAGCTCCGCCACCGCCTCCGGTAATGCGAACTGTTCGCCCCAGACACCGTCGACAAAGCGGCCACCGCGTACTTCCCCGCGCGCTTCCAGTCGACGATACACCTTCGCGAGATCGCGCCACGGTGGCGCCAGGCTCTCGCGATCGGCGAGCCGTCGGAACATCACACCATATCGGCGCAGCAGAATGCGCGCAAACGACTCAAGATCCGCATCCGAAGTTTCCGCATCGCGTGCAGGAAGCAGCGACCAGCGCCCGCCAGACTGCATGGTATACACGGTTTGACCGCGACTGCGGCCCCGGCGCGTGCGATATTTGGCATCCACCAGCAACGCGCGCAGTCCGGAGAATCCGTCCGATGTAATGACACCGGCCGCAACCAACTCGGCCAGTGCACTCTCGATTTGAACCGCAAGCAATCCCGTGCGCGCGGCCAATTCATCGAAAAAAAGTGCGCCGTGGGATGAAAGAACATCCAACACCTTGCGAGCGGGCGCGCTTATTACTGTATCCGCCGGTATGTTGGCCAGGCGACGCCACAGGTCGAGCCGTTCGCGGCTGACCAGCGATACCGGTGTGCTTCGTATGGGAGATGCCGAAGGCTTCGCCTCGGTCCGCGCGGTCGCGCGGAATCGTCCCCACACCACACGGCCGGAAAGACAGAGTGCATCGAGCCAGGAAGGCTCGTAGTCGCGCACGCGCGCGGGAAGGATGTCGCCTTCCCACGCCGCCGCGGGAGAATCAAACCCTTCGAGCTGCTCGAGTGCGACGCGCACGAAGTCGGGCCCTTCGCGCTCCAGTCCAAGTCCGTGCCATGCGAACAAGAAGCGCATGTAGTCGGCCGCGCTGACCGGTTCGATCTCGCGACGCAGCCGCGCAATGGTGGTGCGATGAATGCGCGCGAGCAAGCGCCGCTCACACCATTCCGTTTCGGTTGCGCCCGGGCTGAATTTGCCCTGCACGACGAACCCTTCCACTTCGAGCGCGCGAAGCGTCTGTTCAACTTCGGTGAGTGCGACACCCATGCTGGCGGCGATGTCTGTCGCGCGCACCGGCCCGACCATCTCGAGACGCGAGCGCACGACCTCGCGCAGCGCGTCGTCAGACGCGCCAGGATCGAGCTCAACGCCGGGTACAGAGACCTCGGGCCGCAACGTCGATCCGGGAATTGCCGCAACAACCTGGGAGGAACGTTCAGCGGCAACCCAAAGCGTATCGTTGAGGCGCGACGCGCGTCCCGTGTCCACCAACTCGTAGAAGAACGTCTGCCACTCGCTGCCTTCGGATTCCGTGATGAAACCGCCCAGCATGAGCGCGTCGTGGAGCTCGTCCTTGTCGCGCACCACCGGCCACGCCTCTTCACGAACCGCGCTGATGGCTGCTTCATCCAGAATGCCGAGCTCCTCGGCCTGGGAAGCGTCGAGCCAACGACGGTTGCGGACGGCCTGCACCCGGCGTTCTTCGAGCGGCGCGTCGTCCAAAAACGAGTACGGGCGCGCGTTGATGACATCTTCCGAAAGAGGTGACGGCTCGCGCAGGTCGCGCGCGATGCACTCCACTTCGCCCTCACGCATGCGTGTGAGCAGCGCCTCGAGTCCTTCCACGTCCATGGCTTCGCGCAGGCAATCGGCGATGGTTTGACGCACGAGCGGGTGATCGGGAATTTCGACGTTCCCCGGCGCCAGATTTTCGGGGCAGGCCAGTTGATCCGGGAATATGAGTGCGAGAAGGTCCTCCGCCTGCATGCGCTGGAACTGCGGCGGCACTCGTTTGCCCGCGCGACGGCGAATGACGGCCAGCGCGGTGGATGCATTCCAGCGCCAGCGCACCTTGAACATGGGCGCATCCAGAAGCGCCTGCGTGAGCAGATTGCGCACGCTGTTCGGGCTCAGGTAGTCGAACACCTCTTCCAGAGGAAAACTGTGTGTGGGCCCGAGTGAAAGCAGGATCGCGTCTTCCGTGGCCGCCGCCTGCAGCTCGAAATTGAACTTTCGACAGAAGCACTTGCGCAGCGCGAGGCCCCATGCACGATTGATGCGGCTTCCAAACGGCGCGTGGATGACCAGGTGCATGTCACCCACTTCGTCGAAGAAGCGTTCCATGACAACTCGAGATTCGGTGGGCAAACAACCCAGCGCGGCGCGGGCCACCGCGAAATAGTCGGCAAGCTGTTCGGCCGCCGAAGCATGAACACCGAGCGTGTTCACCAGCCAGTCACATACTTCGGCCGTTGTTTTCCCGCCTTCGAAAAGCGCCGCGACGGCCTCCGTGAGCCTGGAAACGCTGTGCGACAACTCGTCGCTGCGCCCGCGTCCTTCGCCGAACCAGAACGGCATGCCCGGCACCAGATCGCCCGCATCTTCCACGCGCACCTGGCCGCCGGAGACACCCAGAATTCGCCACGACCGGTTGCCCAGCTGCACGATGTCGCCGGCCATGCTCTCGATTGCAAAGTCTTCGTTGAGCGTGCCGATGAACGCGCCCTGGGGTTCGAGAATCACGTCGTAATCGAAGTTGTCGGGAATGACGCCGCCGGAAACCAGCGCGGTGAGGCGCGCATTGCGGCGCCCGCGCGCGGTGCCATGGATGCGATCGCGGTGCACGTAGGCGCTGCGCCGGCCGCGCCGCGTGGTGAAGCCATCGCCAAGCATGCCCATGAGCTCGTCGAAATCTTTGCGCTCGAGGTGGCGGTACGGATACGCGCGCCGCGCCATCGCGAACAGGTCGTCCTCGCGGTACTCCCCGCACGCAAGCTCGGCGACCAACTGCTGCGCCAGCACTTCGAGCGGTTGTTCGGGAAGAATGATGTGATCGAGCTCGCCGCGGTGCACCGAATCGAAAATCGCGGCGCACTCGATCAGGTCCACACGGCTCATCGGAAACAGGCGTCCTTTGGGCAAACCGCCTACCGTGTGCCCCGAGCGTCCCACGCGCTGCAGAAACGCAGCGATGGTGCGCGGCGAACCGATCTGGCACACGAGGTCCACCGCCCCGATGTCGATGCCGAGCTCGAGCGACGCGGTCGCCACCAGCGCGCGCAGCGTGCCGGCCTTGAGGCGTTCCTCGGCGTCGAGACGATGCTCTTTCGACATGGAGCCGTGGTGGGCCGTGACGGCGTCGCTGCCCAGTCGCTGCGAGAGGTTGTGCGCCATGCGCTCGGCGATGCGCCGCGTGTTGACGAACACGAGCGTGGTGCGGTGCGAATCGATCAACTCGACCAGGCGGTCATACACTTCGTTCCACACTTCGGTGGGCATCACGGCGGTCAAGGGCGAGCGCGGGATTTCGAGGGCGAGGTCGAGCTGGCGGCGATGCCCCGCGTCGATGATTTCGCACCTGTCGTTGGGAACAAGGAATTGTGCCACCTGCTCGATGGGTTTTTGCGTGGCGGAGAGACCGACGCGCACGAGCTTGCGCCCGGCCAGATTCTCGAGACGCTCCAGAGAAAGCGCCAGGTGCGACCCGCGCTTGGTGCCGACCACGGCGTGAATCTCATCCACGATCACGGTGCGCACACTTTTCAGCATGCGCCGCCCGCCCTCGCTGGTGAGGAGCAGGTACAACGACTCGGGCGTGGTGGCGAGAATGTGCGGCGGCTTTTTCATCATGGCCGCGCGCTGCGACGAGGGCGTGTCACCGGTGCGCACCTGAACGCGAATCTCACCGTGACGGGCGAGTCCCGCGGTCTCGAGCCCTGCTTCGATTCCGATCAGGGGAACCCTGAGGTTCTTCTCGACGTCCACACTGAGCGCCTTGAGCGGCGATATGTAAAGGACGTGAAGCTCGTCCGGAAGCGGGCCCTGGAGACGTCGCTGCACCAGCTCGTCGATGATCGAGAAAAACGCGGCGAGGGTCTTGCCCGAGCCCGTCGGCGCGGCGATCAGCGCATGCTGGCCGCGCTGGATGAGGGGCCACGCGCGCGCCTGGACCTCGGTGGGCTCTCCCAGTGTGCTACGGAACCATGCGGCGGTGACGGGATGAAAACTGGAGAGGCCCATGCCTCCACGATCTCAAAATGGAAGACCCGGCGCAAGACGCCGGGAACGTTTCAGGAGAGTTTGCGCGAGAGGCGGTAGAGCACGTCGTTGCCGCAGCGCGCGCAGGACGGAAACTGGACGCCTTCGGCAAAGTAACGAACGCGTGGCGCGAACGTGCAATCACCGCGATGATACGACACGTACACGCCCGATTCGGATACCAGCTCGCCCGCGCAGGCATACAGACGGTTCTCGGGTGTGCGCAGCAGCGCCTTCAATTCGCCGATCAGTGTGTGCGGCGTGGCTCCGGTCAGCTTCATTTCTTCCGCCAGGCGGGCGCGCACGAGCTCCAGGCGCGGCGCCTGTCTCATGGCGTCCTGCTGCACACGCTCCACGGTGCGCTGCATGTCCGGCGCGAGCTCTGTACCGGTGTCGATACGCTCCAGCCACAGTGCGAGATGGGTAATGCGCGTGATATCGCGCCCCTCCGTGAGCACGTACAGCACTTCCCGGCTGCTGCGATCGATGACGGGGCGGCTGATCACGCTCCAGTACTT
>DATNGX010000216.1:0-2799 GCA_035605755.1 Candidatus Krumholzibacteriia bacterium | reverse complement strand
GGAAACAATCCGGCAAAACGGTGAATGACCCCGGCGGTGTCAATCCTGCGCACCGCGTGGTTCGAGGTGTCCGCCACGTAGATGTTTCCCGCCGCGTCGACACATAACTTGGCGCACGTGGTGGTCGAATCCCATTTGAATTTCGCCTCGGTCGCGGGCCCTTCATCGCCCGAGAAACCGGCCTGCGGGATGTAACGTTTCAAGATGTCATTGTAGACCGGAGCAACTCCCGCGATTCGGTGAATCACGCCGGCGTCATCAATCATGCGAATGATCATGTTTCCCTGATCGGTGAAAACCAGCCGGCCTTGCCCATCGTAGACCGCCGCAGACGGCAGATTGATCGCAGAACCATTCGCGGCTTTTTCCTCCCCATCGTAGCCAAGCTTGCCCGTTCCCGCGATGCGCGTCATGGTTTGTGCCGCGACATCGACCAGAAACACCGTGGAGTTGTGCCACGCGGAGAGAACCATGTTTCCGTCCGGCCGGAATAGTACGCTGGTGGGATGATTCAGCCGCGAGTCGGGCGCGTAGATCTCATCACACGAAAGCGGATAGAATCCGCACGGTTCGCCCTGCTTTCCATCGAAAGACCCGGCAAGCAAGAAGAACGTGCCGTTACTCGGATCCGTCGCGAGCACGCGATGGTTGTTCCAGTCCGCCACCACCAGCCGGCCGCTGGCGTCGAACGACATATCTTGCGACCAGTTGAGCTGCGTCGCGAGCGGCTGCTGGCTCACTTCGCCGAAACCCTGCACACCCGTGCCGGCCACGTTGAACATGCGTCCCGTGCTGTCAGCCGCACTTGTCTGAAAATGCCGCGTCACACTCGTGCCTTTGAGCCCATCCACATTCTTTGCATTCACAAACCAGTAGTACGTTTGACCCGGCTCCACGAAAACCATGTGTGAGCTGGTCTTGATGTTCGTCGCCACGGCTGTCGTCGTTGAGTCGGTTCCGAAATAGACCGAGAACGTCAGACTGTCTCCCGGTTCCGGCGACCACGTGAGAAGCACGGAGTCCGGGGCAACCGTTGCACCGTCGGCGGGCGAAATCAAAACCGGCGCATCCGGCGACACACCGGCTATGGTTCGGAAACTCCACACGGGACTGCCCACATGACTGTCGATGCCGACGTTCACCACGCGCCAGAAATACAGCGTGTTCACGGTGAGACGCGCCGGGCGATAGTGCGTGTCGGCCACATCGTGGGCGACGAGCGGCGGATTCGTCGACGTGCCTAGATAGATGTCGAAATGGTCGCCACCCTCGCCGTTCCACGAGAGCGTGAGAATCGGCGGCTGATTCGTACTGTGATCCACAGGCAACGGGTCTTGCGGCAGCGTGGGCTCGGAGCCGACAGGAGAGTCGTTGCTGCACGAAAGCAGCACGAGCGCACAGAGAATGACAGGCAGGTGGAAGCGGCGCATAGGATGAGGGGCGGTGTTCTGCTGAATGGTAGCGCCGCCCGGCGCCGCGGTCAATGGCTGGTACTACCGACTAGTCGAAGCACTCGCGGAACCACAGCTCGAGCATCATCAGTGACCACATGATGGAGGAATTGTCGCGCTTGCCGCTTTGATGCTCATCGATGACACGGCGCAGATAGCCCTCACGGAAAATTCCGCGCTCGCGCGTGCGCGGGCCGATGATGAGATCCCGGCTTTTCTCCTGCCAGGAGTCCCGCAGCCAGTGCGTGACAGGAATGCTGAACCCCATCTTGGGACGGTGGATCATTTCGGCCGGCATCAGCCGCTCGGCGACTTTCTTCAAGAGGTACTTGGTCGTCACGCCGCGGATGCGCATCTCGGGCGGAATGGTGGCCGCGAACTCGGCGACCACGTGATCCAGGAGCGGCGCGCGGCACTCGAGCGAAACCATCATGCTGGCGCGATCCACCTTGGTGAGGATATCGCCCGCGAGATAGGTATGAATGTCGAGATACTGCCGGCGCGAGAGTGTGTCGCTCCCTGCCTCGCGCGCGGTGAGAAACGGATCGGCCACGTGGGAGGGATCGGTGTTTACACGCTTCGCCACGTCGTCGGTGAAGACCATACTGTGGATGTTCGTGAATCCGCGCGTCATGCGGCGCACGTACTGCTCGTCCGCGGTGCCCAGCATGTCGCGCAGCCTGTCGATGCCGCGCGCCCCTTCGGGCAGCATGTGTGCCATGGGCGCCAACAACGCGTTGCGAATGGAAGCGGGAATCCTCTCGACCGCGCGCACGTTGGCAGGGTCGATGTAGCGCATGTAACCGCCGAAGAGCTCGTCGCCGCCGTCGCCGGAAAGCGCGACCGTGACGTGCTTGCGCGCCGAGCGCGACACGTAGAAGGTCGGAATCATCGACGAGTCGGCGAAGGGCTCGTCGAATTGTTTCACCAGTGCGGGCACGTCATGCTCCACGTCGGGACGGATGATCTCCTCGTGGTGCTCGGTCTTGAAGTGATTCGCCACCGCGCGCGCATACTCGAGCTCGTTGTATTCCTTCTCTTCGAACCCGATGGAAAAGGTTTTCACGGGCGTGGTGGAGTTGCGCGCCATGAGCCCGACCACGATCGACGAATCGGTTCCACCGCTCAGGAACGCACCCAGCGGCACTTCGCTCATCAGACGAATGCGGACGGCTTCGTCGAGAAGCTCGAGCGCGCGATCGACGTACGCACGTTCGTTCTCGAGTGGCGCGGGTGACGCAAACGAAACATCCCAGTATTTCTCGACCGTGACATTGCCCCCCTCGAACACCAGCGTGTGCGCAGGCGGGAGCTTGAAGATGCCTTCGTAGATGGAGCGGGGATCGGG
>DATNGX010000215.1:0-14782 GCA_035605755.1 Candidatus Krumholzibacteriia bacterium | reverse complement strand
ATCGCAGCTGGATCTGGGCGGCGGCCTCATTATCCGCCTCTAGTCATCCGCAGAGAATTCAAGATCGCCCGCGAGGCTCGAGCTTCGCGGGCGATTTGTTTTTTTGTATAGCCGCGCCTCGGCAAGTCTCCGCGCGGCCGTAGCCGCGCCCCGGCAAGCCTCGGCGCGGCGTAGCGTCTCTAGCTGGTTGGGCGCTCGAGAGGGCGCGCCGGCAGTGTGACGCGCATGCGCGGGTTTCCAGAACTGTCGAGCCGAAAGCGTCCTCCGACGCTCGGCGTGCCGCCCTGGCCACCCAGGAACTTGAGCGACTCGGCGTGCACGTCGCCTTCCTCAGCGCTTTTTCCTTTTCGCATCCAGTGCGCCGTTGTCAATGCGGGAGTCGGATTGTAGGTGACGTTCATGTCGATCTGCACCGTATCACCTTCGTCGAGCGTAATGAGTGCTGTTGCATGCGTGGCAGCACCGTCACGCGCGCCGGAGATGTGGTACGTCCGCACGTTCTTTCGAATGTAAACGCCATTCTCCATGGTTTCGACGCGGGGTGACCCCGGGCCGGAACACGCCGCAAGCAATGCCGTCATGGCCAGGGGAATGAACGTTCTGGAGGTAATCATGCCGGACAATCTATCATGAAAACATGCCGCATGCCGCGAGAAGACCTTCCTGGTTCGTTTACATGGTGCGTTGCAAGGATCGCACGCTCTACACCGGTGTCAGCACCGACGTGAAACGCCGCGTCGAAGAGCACAACGATGGAAGTGGCGCGCGCTACACGCGGTCACGCTGTCCGGTGGAGCTGGTCTATCGAGAGAAAGCCGCGGATCGCAGTGCGGCGCAGAAGCGCGAGTACGAGATCAAGCGCATGACGGCGGAAGGAAAGCAGGAGCTGGTAGCGAAATACCGCGTCCGCACCGCGAAGCGCCGGCCAAGACGGCGTAAAGGATCACTGGTTGCGGTTGGGTGAAATTCACTGTCACCGGTGACAGTGACGTGGGTGAAAATTACCTTCGTAACGAAGGTAAAAAATGCGCAGGTACGAAAGACGGGTCACGCGCGTAAACGCGCGTGACGGTTCACATCGAGTCGACGCCCTGGATCAATTCCTCGTTGGTGGGGAACTTCTCGAGCAGCTTCAACATTCCTTCGATAGCCTGGGGAGGCGTGGTCGCCAGCGCGCGCCGGCGCAGCTTGTTGATCGCATTCATCTCGGCGGCGGTGTAGAGCAGCTCGTCGCGGCGCGTGCCCGTTTTGGGGAGATTGATGGCGGGGAAGATTCGCGCTTCGGCCAGGGCGCGGTCGAGCACGACCTCGCTGTTTCCCGTCCCCTTGAATTCCTCGAAGATCAGATCATCCATGCGCGAACCGGTCTCGATCAGGGCCGATGCGATCACCGTGATCGAGCCGCCGTTTTCTACGTTGCGCGCCATCCCGAAGAACTTGCGCGGAATCTCGAGTGCGCGCGAATCCAGGCCGCCCGTCATGGTGCGACCCGAACCCGAGCCGTAGGTGTTGAAGGCGCGTCCCATGCGCGTCAGGCTGTCGACCATGATGACGACGTCATGGCCGCACTCCAGCTCGCAGCGCGCCTGCGCCATGCACATGTTGGCGATGCGCACGTGCTGGTCGACACTCTGGTCGCTCGAGCTGGCCAGCACCTCGGCCGGCACCTGGCGGCGAAAATGCGTCACTTCTTCGGGGCGCTCGTCAATCAGGAGCACCACGATGCGGGCGTTGGGTGCGTCGGCCTTGATGGCCGCCGTGATCTCTTCCAGAAGGCGCGTCTTTCCCGCCTTGGGAGGCGAGACGATCAATCCGCGCGTGCCGCGGCCGATGGGGGCGAACAGGTCGATGATGCGCATCGACGGGTTGCCACCGGCGCCGATCTTGAAGCGGCGGTCGGGATTGATGGCAGGCAGCTCCGCGAAGGGCACGCGCTTCTTGTACGCCTCCGGCGTGAGCCCGCAGATCTTCTCGATGTTGACGAGCCGCGGGCCCTGCTTCGCGGTTTCGCTCTCGCCGCGGATGACGGCGCCGGTCGCGAGGCCGAATTGATTGATTGTCTGTTGCGGGACGAAGACGTCAGCGCGATCGGGTTGAAAGGATCGCTCGGGGTTGCGGAGAAAACCGCCTCGGCCGTTGACGACTTCGACGACGCCGGAAACTTGGGTACTTGGCATATTGATGGTTTGTCGGGACCAGGAAGATCCGGGCAGAGGCATTCTATACACGGAATGCGTGCAGAATCGAAGCAAAAAAGATCAGGAGTTTCACCCGGTGGCCGGCTTGACAGGAGGATCTCCGGTGCTAGACTTGCCGCGGGCAAGGTGGAAGAATCCTTGTGTCTCTCCAAAGTAGTCGTTTCTCGTCGAAAACTGCCAGCGCCGCGGTCCTGTTCGCCACCATTCTGGCGCTCCTGATCAGCACCGAGGTCGTGCTGCGCCTCGTCTACCACCCGTCCATCGTCCGCAGCTTCATCCGATACGATCCATTGCTCGGCTGGAGCCTGATTCCGGGCGCATCCATCACCACCGACGTCACCGAGCGGGGCATTCATAACCATATCGACATCGACTCGCTGGGCCTGCGCGAGCGCGAGATCGCCGTGGCGCGCACCCCCGGCCGCCGGCGCATTCTCATCCTGGGCGACTCGATTGCCTTCGGGACCGGGGTCGACGTCGACGAGCGTTTCTCGGATCTCCTGAGCCAGAAGCTCGGCGACGAGGTCGAGGTGATCAACGCCGGCGTTCCGGGCTGGGGCAACGACCAGGAGATGCTCTTCTATGAAGAGCGACTGCGTCGCCTCAAGCCCGACGTGGTGGTGCTGAGCTTCACCGTGGGCAACGACATCGTCAACAATGCGCTGGGCGGCGCGCTGCTCGAGGGCGGCACCAAACCCCGTTTCCAGCTCGCGGGCAATTCGCTTGTCATGATTCCGCCCGCACCGCTGCCGCCCCGGAGCCTCACATCGCGCATCAAGTCCGTGGCGCACACGAGCCGCTTTCTGGTGTTCGCGAAGCGCCGGCTGATGCGCCGCGCATACCAGCACCAGGTGCACGAAGAGACGTCACAACAGCTGCATGGATTCGAATCCTATCGTGATCTCTCGCACTGGTCCGCTTACGAGAACCCGCCCGACGATGCGACCGAGGCGGCATGGAAGGTGACCGAGGCGCTGCTCTCGCGTTTCGCCTCCGACTGTCGCGCCGACTCGGCCCGCTTCATCATCTTCGCGATGCCGCTCAAGTTGGAGATCGACGACGCGTGGCGCGCAGAAGTGATCAAAGGAACTCACGCCGATGCGTCGCGCATCGACATGGCGTATCCGTACCATCGTCTGAGCTCGTACTGCGCGGCGCACGGAATCGAGTTCGACTATCCGGCGGAGCGGTTCCGTACCGTCGCCTCCAAAGGCACGCTCTACTTCGAGAAGGACAGCCACCCCAATGTGCGCGGCAATGCGCTGGCGGCGGAAATCCTGCGCGGAATCCTCGAGGATAACTCTAGTTTGAAATTGCGAGACCGACGGGAAGACGGGAAAAACTCACGCCGAGGATGACATCGTTGCCGCGAACGCCGGTGTAGAAGCCGGGCGTCAGGCTGCCCACGCTGAACATGCCCGGATACAGCGTGAAGCGAAACGGCTGTGACCACGACTCGGATACCTGCACCGACGCCAGCAGCGATCCGTTCTTGTGGATGAACGCGCCCCCGTCGAGCTTGACGCGCGGGAAGAATGCACCGCGGTCGCGTTCCTGGAGCTCGTCGACAGCGCCTCCCAGTCCCACCGACCAGTCGAAGGCACGTCCGCCGCGCACCGTGACGCCAAAGAGATGGCTCATCCCCCAGTACGAGAACAGCCCGACACGGTGCTCTCCGAAGAAATAGTGCAGCCCGTAGTCTTCTCCCGCGTTTTCGAACGTGTTCGCGACCGGGTTGTACGCCGGTTGTCCCGACCAGATGCCCATGTGCAGTGTGCGCGAAAAAAATCGCGCCACGGTATCGTTGCTGAACAGCAGCGCACCCGCGGGATCGAACAGCAGCATGTCCGCCACCGGATCCACCGTGGGCGCGGTTTCGTTGTAGTGCTCGACGGCTTCGACGGCGAACGCGTGCGCGATGGTAGTGCCCCACGCCCACGCCCACGGCGCGGGAAATTCATGCGCGCCGTACCATTCGGTGAAGGCGCGGTGGCGTGCACCCCCGCCGATCAGATGCAGACAGTAATTGGGAACGTACTGCAGGTTGTTCCAACCCGCGCGATCGGGAAGAATGTTGTCGTGGATGAAATCGTCGCGCCCGTACGCATCGATGGTGCGCTCGGCCTGCGTGACGCTGCGCCAGGTGATATCGAGGCCCTGCTTCCAATCGATCTGGTCGAGCGGTGCCCAGTTGGTCGATATCTGCATGATGCCGAACGCACCGTTGATCACCTCGCTCACGGGGTGAAACGTCGCATCGGATCCGTAGGGAAGACTGCGGTAGAAGTATCCCTGGCCTTCGACAGGTTGTGCCACGGCGGCCGCCCCGGCGACGAGGAAGCACAGCGACACCGGAAGCATCTTCCACAACACGCTTCTCACGGTCACGAGTGTAGCACGGCGCTCCGTGTCGCTCCGGCTAGAAAGAAAACGTCGCGCTCAAGCCGAAGCCCCCGTTGTTCGACGTGGGTGCCACGGACGCGCCGGTATCGCGATGATGCATGGCCGGCACCAGGTAGCCGATGGCGCCGCCGACCACGAGACCGACGATGGCGTCGGTGGTGAAGTGGTGACCCGAATCCACGCGGAAGAATCCGACCAGCGCAGGATAGAGAACGGCGCCGCTCCACAGGGCGATCTCCGCATTCTTGTTGGATGAGTAGTCGGAAAAAACCTTGGCCATGAAAAAGCAATTCATCGCCGTGCCGGTGGCGTGGGCGGAGTAGAACGAAAGCCGCGCCTCGGTTTGTGTCTTCTTGTAGGCCGGTGCGTCGGGATCGTACACATAAGGCCGAGTGCGCTGTGCGATGCTCTTCGCTACCTGGGCCAGGCCCTCGCTCCACACGGTGGCTTCGACCCACATGGCCCCCAGCGTCTGCGCGTCCTCACGCATGTCGTCGTTGGCCAGAAACGCGAGCGGAACCAGAAATGACGAAAGGGCCAGCGCGTCGCCGGCGTGATCTTCGCGATACGGATTCATGGTGCCGCGATCGAAAGAATTGATGTCATTGCGGTTCACCGCCTCGATCTGAGCCGGGGTGAGCGGGTCCACCGCGTGCGCGGCAAAGAGCCCGCCCACGCACAACGTGAGCCCCGTCCCCATCCACACCCACTCTTCGGAACGATTGAGGTCGTACGGCGAATCGGCGCCGGCATCTCCCGGCCACACCACGAGGGCGGAGGCAACCACTCCAATGGCCAGCCCGAACTTCCTGATGGGTAACATTTTTCCCTGGTTATTGGCCTGCTAGAACGCAGGGTGAATGTGGTAGCTCCTACCGATGTTTACCTAGGAGCGAATTAAGGTTTTTCATGAATATGACCGACAGCCGCCTACACGATACGTTGGAGATCGAGTGGCAAGTCGTCCGAGTACCCCTCCCGGTTCGAGGCGGCTTCATATCTCACCGATGGCCCGTCAGTCGCTTCCGTAGGAGGCGCGTTGCCAGGGGGAAAGTAAAGCACAGACCAACGGAGCGGCGCACCCATCTGAACCACCACCGATTGACGCCGCGAAAGGTGGAGTGAACTCGGCGGCCGCTTGTGCCAACACCGCGTGCCTTCCAGGCCGAAGAGTTCCAAAAAAACACCCCCGGGTTTGTGTTCCTCATGACGTGCCAGCACTGGGGGCCGCTGCCAGGACTCTTAGGTCCAGGCAGCGGTCCTCCTTTTTTCACCGTCCCCTCGGGCATCTGCGAGGAGTAGTATCAGCCGAGGGTTTTCAAATGTCAGTCAGTAAAACGCAACCCGTGGAGCCTGCTATCGCCGTCCCGCCGCCCCAGACGCGCCCGCGGACAACCCCTGCTCTGAGCCGGCTGCTCATCGCCGCGGCCGTGTATTTCGTCGTCGGCAAGCTCGGCCTGCGCTTTGCATTTCTCAACGACAGCACGAGTGCGATCTGGCCGGCTACCGGCGTTGCCTTCGCGATGTTGCTGGTGTGGGGGCTGCGCTACTGGCCCGCCATCTTCGTGGGTGCTTTCCTGGTCAACATCACCACCGCCGGGTCGTGGCTCAACGGCCTCTTGATCGCCATCGGCAATACGCTCGAAGCCGTGACGGGCACATGGCTGGTGTGCAGCTTTGCGGGCGGACGCCACGCCTTCGAGAGTGCGCGCAACATCGTGATGTTCTGGTTTCTCGCCTGCATGGCGGCAACCGCCGTGGCCGCCACCATCGGTGTGGTCAGTCTGTGTGCCACCGGCGCGGCTTCGTGGGACAACTTCCGGCCGCTGTGGGCAACGTGGTGGCTGGGCGATGCCGTGGGCGGCTTCCTGACCGCGGTGCTGATCCTCCTGTGGATCGAAAACCGTCTGCCGTGGACGCCGTCGCGCGTGTTGGAGGCCGCCGTCGTGTACGCGCTCGTCGCCGGCATCACATTCCTGGTTTTCCAGGGTTGGTTCGGCAATCGTCTTTTTTTCATTCTTCCCGCCCTCATGTGGGCAGCCTTCCGGCTCGGTCCGCGCGAGACAGCCGGGGCGCTGGCGCTGGTTTCCATCGTCACAATCTGGGGGACGCTGCGCGGCATGGGTCCTTTCATCACCATGTCGCACTCGCCCAATGAGGCGCTGCTCCGACTGCAGAGTTATCTGGCGGTCAACGCGGTGACCACGCTGATTGTGTCCTCGGTAGTAGAAGAAGCAAAGAAGTCGGCGACCGGATTGCGCGTCGCGCGTGACGAAATGGAAGGGCGCGTGGTCGAGCGCACGGCGTTGCTTTCCACGGCGAATGATGCGCTGCGCGTCGAGATCGCCGAACGGCGGATCGCCGAGGAGCGCTTCCGCAGGCTGCTCGAGTCCGCGCCCGATGCCATGGTCATCATGAACGCCGCCGGCACGATGGAGATCGTGAATTCGCAGACCGAAAACATGTTCGGTTACGCGCGCGCGGAGCTGATCGGGCAGCCGGTCGAGCTGCTGGTGCCGGAGCGCCGGCGAGCGCAGCATCGCTTCGAGCGCATGCGCTCAGTCGGAGCGCGCGCCATGCCGGCTCTCGATCTCATGGGTGTGCGGCGCGACGGAAGCAGCTTTCCGCTGGAGATCACGCTGAGTCCGATTGCGATGGGAGAGCATACCGTGCTGTGCGCGGCCATCCGCGACAAGACCGAGCAGAAAGCGCTCGAGGGGCGGCTCATGGCCGCCGAGAGAGAACGCGGCGACAACCTGCGCGCGTTTGCCGCCTCGGTGCAGCAAGCGCAGGAAGACGAGCGTCTGCGCGTGTCCCGGGAGCTCCACGACGATCTGGGCCAGCGCCTCGCCGCTCTCAAGCTGAACATGCAGATGTTCGAGCAGGAACTGAACGGCACCCTCCCGCCGCGCACCGCCCGCGTGAGCAACCTGGTGGGCGATGTCGACCGCATGATTGCGGAAGTGCGCCGGCTCTCATACAACTTGCGCCCGTTGGCGCTCGATGATTTCGGACTGTCCGTCGCGCTGGAGATGTTGTGCAAGGAGTTCGAACGGGTTTACAACGTATCCACGCAGTTGCGGGTCGAGGGGTCGGCCGGGGATCTTCACGACGAGCAGGTGGACATCGCGCTCTACCGCATTGCGCAGGGCGCTCTCTCCAATGTCGCGAAACATGCCGCGGCCAACCAGGTCAGCATCCTGATGGCCCGCAGTGATCACACCGTCGTTCTGTCCGTGGAGGACGACGGGCGCGGTTTCGACATGGCGTCGCTCCAGAAGCGGCGCGACCTCTACTCCGGCCTGGGTCTGATTGGAATGCGCGAGCGCTCCGAAATCCTGGGCGGGAGCTTCCTGATCGCGTCGAAACCGGACCACGGCACCCGAATCCAGGTCCAGATTCCGATCACGGGGTCATCCTATGAAGACCACAGCCAGGAAAATACGAATTCTGATCGCTGACGATCACCAGATTGTTCGACGTGGTTTGCGCGCCATGCTGGAAACGTCGCAGGGGTTTGCGGTGGTGGGTGAGTGTACGGACGGCGAGCAGGTGCTGCAGCAGGTGGCGAAATCCCAGCCCGATGTCGTGATGCTCGACATCTCCATGCCGAAGCTCAACGGTATCGAAGTGGTGCGTCTGCTGAAGCGCCAGCATCCGGAAATCCCCGTGCTCATGCTCACCGTCCACGAGACCGAAGAATACGTGTACCAGGTGGTGCGCGCCGGAGCCGAGAACGGCATCGTCGAACTGAACGATTGATCGCTACTCTTCGACGATCAGCGTTCCGGTCATTCCTTTTTTCTCGTGACTGTCCTTCTTGCAGAAGAAGTGATACTCACCCGGCTTGGTGGGCGTGAAGCGCACATGGCCGGTGCCCCAGCCCCACTTGTCATCGCTGGCCACGATATCCCCGGATGAAATCGTAAAATTGTGCGGCACGACATGCGAGCAGTTGTGCAGCTTGATCTCGACCGGCGTTCCGGCCTTGACGATGATCTTGTTGGGCTCGAAATAATAACTGTGCATGTCGACGTCGATACGCTGCACGCCGTCGGCGTCGACGGTGGCCTGCTTGCTGATTTCGGCGCGATTGAGTCCCGAAGATCCGCACGCGAGAACGATCATTAACAGGGGAGCGAACCATTTCGTTTTCATAAGACTGCCTGGCCTCCTTGGTACGTCGTATCCAAAAAGCTAGCATGTTACACGCGATTGCGGTAGGCACTTTGACGCGACGCTTTTCGCGTCATATGATGGCGGCATGATCGGCACCACCATTTCCCATTACCGCATCATCGAGCGGCTCGGGCAGGGCGGCATGGGAGAAGTCTATCTGGCGGAAGATGTGCGTCTGCACCGCCAGGTGGCGCTCAAGCTCCTGCGCCAGCAGGCCGACGGTGACTCCGAGGCGCGGCTTTTCAACGAAGCGCGCGCGGCGTCGGCGCTCAATCATCCCAACATCGCGGTGATCTATGACGTCGAAGTGTGCGATCTGCCCGAGGGACGCGTGTACCTGCTGGCAATGGAGTATGTCCCGGGCCGTACCCTGGCCGACCTGATTGCATCGTCGGCGCTTTCCTTCGACGAGATTCTCGACATCGGCGCGCAGGCGGCGGACGGACTGGCCGATGCGCACGAGCGCGGGGTGGTGCACCGCGACATCAAGCCCACCAATCTGATGGTGGCGCAGGGGCGCGTCAAGATTCTCGATTTCGGTCTCGCGCGTTTGCATCCGGTGGTCGCACCCGACGCGCCCACCTGGACGCGCGACGACGAGCACCCGGCAGGTTTTTCCGGAACGCTCTATTATATGTCGCCCGAGCAGGCGCTCGGTCAACCGCTCGACGCGCGCTCCGACGTCTTTTCCCTCGGCGTCGTGTTCTACGAAATGCTCGCCGGCCGCCGTCCTTTCGACGGCAACAATCTGGTGCAGGTGGCGGATTCGATTCTGCACCGCGATCCGCCGCCGCTTCCGGTGCGCTTTTCAGACCCGCGCTTTCCGGAAATGGAACGGCTGGTTCAGCGCATGCTCGCGCGCTCGCGCGATGAGCGCGTGAAAGATCTCCACGACGTGTCGACCTTGATGAATCGCCTGCGCAGCGGCGTGTTCGTGGCGCCAGCCGGGGACGCGGGAGAGCGCGTGGCGATTGCAGGCTTCGCCAACCTGACCGGGCACGGCGAGGACGAATGGCTGGGCACCGGACTCGCCGAGACCGTGACCGCGGCGCTGCAGGAAGTGGACGGCTTCGACGTATGGGGACGCGAGCGTTTGCGCGAGAACCTGCGCAAGCTCGGTGTCGAATCGGGAGAGCTCGCGGTGGAGGATGCAACGCAGCTCGGACGCATGCTGGGCGCGCGCTGGGTGGTGTCGGGCGCATTTCAACGCCTGGGCGAACAGGTGCGCGTCACCGCGCGCGTGCTCGACGTGCCGGGAGAGCGTGTGATCCGCGTTCTGAAAAATGACGGCGACCTGAACCGTATTTTCGAGCTGCAGGATCGCACCGTGGCCGAGCTCACCGAAGCGCTGCGCGTCACCGCCCTGCAGACGCGCGAAGGATCCGACACGCAGGTGGTGGCGGCGTACGAAGCGTTGTCCAAAGGGCTGCTCAACATGCGCGCCGACAGCTACGAAGCGATGGAGCGCGCGATTCTGCTCTTTGAAAAGGCACTGACGCTCGATCCCCATTATGTGCGCGCGCAGATCGAGCTGGGCGCTGCCTACGAGCAGAAGGGCGAGTACCTGGCTTCCAACGATGTGCTCGAGCAGGCGCGCGCGACGCTGCGCCGCGTGCTCGACGTGCGCCCGCAGTCGGGACGCGCGTGGCGTGAGCTGGGCATTACCTATCTTGCGCTCGGCCGTGTGGACGAAGCGCAGGAGTGCCTGGAGCGCGCGCTGACGACGCATCCGGAGGATCCGCGCGTGCTGGGCGGCATGGGGCGCGTGCATTTCATCGGCCGGGGCGATTTTGCCACCGCGGCTGCCTTCTACCGGCGTGCGGTGGAACGCGATCCGCAGGCCGGATGGTACTGGCTCCAGTTGTCGCATTGTTTGGCGCTCATGCGCGAGCTCGACGCGGCCGAGAAAACGGCCCGGCGCGCCATCCAGCTGCAGGAAGGTTTCCTTTCCGGGCAGCAGGGTGTGCATGTGGTGGGATCGTACATGCGTCTCGGTCATGCGCTGTTCTTGAAGAAGAAGTTCCGCGAGTCCGCCGATGCCTATTCGAGTGAGCTTGGGTTCACGGAACGGCTGGAGCACGCGCTGCGCTCGCGCATCCGCATCGAGCTGCACATGCGGTTGGGTGCGGCGTGGCAGGCGCTGGGGGACGCATCACGCGCCCAGTCCGCCTTTGATGTGGGCCTTGACGCATTTGCAAGTCGCCGTGCCCTCGGCGCGGATGAGCCGCTCACGCGTTACTACGCCGCCGCCATACATTCGCTCCGCGGCGAAATTGACCCGGCGCTGGATCTCCTGCAGAGCGCTCTGGAAGGCCCGGCGGCGTTCGTGCTGGCCCGCGCGCGCATCGAGCCGGAATGGGACAATATTCGCAGCGATGCAAGATTTGCCCGCCTGACGGCGCTCTCGAACAGTTAATTCGCTGGCATACATTCTGCTCTTTTCATGGTGAGTTTTCCCCCGGGAGGGGTATGCCATGAATGCGATCGTGTATATCGTCGGTCTGTTTGCCATTTCGCTGGTCATTCGCGCGCTGAAAAAGAAAGCGCCCAGGTTCAACGCACCGCCCCGCATCACGCTCTTTGCCGCCACCGCGGGCGGGCAGCACGCCAAGGACCTGATTGCACGCAAGCACGACCTCGATCAGTGCGGCCTCAAGCGCATCGGCACGTATCGCATCGACCCGCTCAACGTCATCGCGACTGCATTTTCCAATCCTGAAGAACACATATGTGCCGTGGTGTACCACCATCCCATGGTGGGCTGCTTTTCGGACGTGGTGTGCAAGAGCACCTCGGGGAAGAGCTTCACCGCCACCAACGCTCCCGCCGGCGGTGCGCTCGATCATCGCGACGGGCAGGAGAAGCACTACGACAAGACACTCGGGATTCCGGCGCTGTTCGAGATGACGAAGTCACACAAGCCGGAGGGTCCGTACGAGGACTATACGGCGGAGAATTTCAAAGCCAGGTTCGAGCAGGCCTATGCCGACGACATGGACTGGCGCGCGCGCCGCGGCGGAGTAACGAAGGAAGAAGTTCGCCGCCAGGCAGCGGCCGACGGCACGCAGTATTCAGAAGAAGTCATCCACCAGGCCACGGAGCAGCTGAAGCAGAAGTTTGCCGAGTCGCGCAACAACGTGAACTAACGCGAGCGGGTGGTCATGTGGCCGGCTTCTCGCCGCGCGATACCACCACCGCCGCCACCAGATCGCCGGTCACGTTGAGCGTCGTCCGGCACATGTCGAGGAAGCGGTCCACGCCGAGAATCAGTCCGAGTCCTTCGAGCGGAACGCCAACCATTCCCAGGATCATCGCCACCACCGGAATCGAGCCCGCCGGGACCCCGGCCGTGCCGATGCCGCCCAGCACACAGATTGAAACCACCATGATTTGCTGCGCGAATGTGAGTGGAATGTCATAGAACTGCGCCAGGAACAAAACCGTGACGCCCTCGAAGAGGGCAGTGCCGTTTTGATTGGCAGTCGAGCCGATCGTCAGTACAAAACGGCTGACCTGGGAAGGCAGCTTGAGATTTTCTTCCGCCACCTTCAAAGCTGTGGGCAGGGTGGCGTTGGACGATGCAGTGGAGAAAGCCACCAGCATCGCCTCTTCCACACCCTTGAAGAATTTCCACGGGGACATGCGTCCGAGCGTCGCCAGCATGATCGAGTACACCACGAACTGGTGAATCGCGAGTGCGAGCACCACCACGAACACATAGCGTCCCAGCTGGGCCAGGATCTGGTAGCCGAGCGTGGAAGTGAGCGTGAAGAGCAAGGCGGCGACACCGATGGGAGAGAAGCGAATGACAATATCAATCAGCTTCATGCTCACGTCGTAGAGACCTTCCAGGGCGTCCTGGAATTTCTGCGCCATCGGCGTGCGTGTGAGGCACAGCCCCACGCCGATCATCAGCGAGAAGAACATCCAGCCCAGCATGTCGCCATTGGCGGCCGCCTTGAGCGGGTTGTCGGGAATGATCTGCACGAACAGATTCACGCCGGTTGCGCTCGGCTTGGCCGCGGTGATCGCGGACGCGCGTTCAGCCGTCTCTGACAATAGCCGTGTGCGTAACTCGGGATCGATGCCGCGCCCGGGTCCGATGATGTTCACAAGAGCAATCCCGAGCAGCACCGCAATCGTCGAAACTACGATCGTGTAAAGCAGCGTGCGGATGCCGATGCGTCCCAGCGCGCGCACATCGTTGAGCCCCGCCACGCCGAGCGCCAGCGCCGAGAACAAAAGCGGCACCACCAGCATGAAGAGCAGGCGCAGGAAGATCTGGCCCAGCGGCTGGGCCACGTACTTGATGAACGCGTCGAGGCCGGGGGAATCCCGGAAGAAAGCAAACGCGAGTGCGCCGGCGGCGGCACCCGTGAGCGCGCCGATCAGGACGCGCGTGTGGAGGGGCATGCGCATCGTGAACGCGCGGCTAGCCGATCTCGCAGGTCATGTCCTGCCCGCAGCACATGGGCGACTTGATCTTGCCGTGGCCTTCGGGGCACACGGAAACCTGGACCTTGGTGCCGTCCTGCTTCTCGATGGAATCGGCCACGAGCTCTTCGCCGCACTTGGCGCAGGTGATGTCCACGCTCATGCCGCACTTGTCACATGTGTAAGTTGCCATTGAAATCTTGCTCCCGGGTTGGCGCGGCAAATGCCGCGCCCGAGCATGCTACACGATCATGCGTGCGCGTGTCGAGACGCGGCCCGACACGCGCCTGCGGCGCGTGTCATATCACTTCTTCTCCAACGGCGACTTCTCCTTCAAATCATCTGCAAACTTATGCCGCACCTTGTCCACCTTGGGCAGAGCGACCGCGCGCACGTAACCCTGATTGGGGTTCTGGCACACGTAGTTCTGATGATACGTCTCTGCCGGGTAGAAGGCCTTGAGCGGCTCGAGCGTCGTCACGATGGGCTTGTCGTAGACGTGCTTGTTGTTCAGCTCGGCAATGTAATCCTGCGCGATCTTCTTTTCCTCTTCGTTGGCGTAGAAGATGGTGCTGCGGTACTGCGTGCCCACGTCGTTGCCCTGGCGGTTGAGCGACGTCGGATCGTGCGTCGCGAAGTGGACCTCGAGCAGCTTGCGAAAGGTGATCTTCTTCGGATCGTAGAGAATCTTCACCGACTCCGCGTGTCCGGTGGTGCCGGAGCAGACAGCTTCGTAATTGGCCGTTTCAGGCGAGCCTCCGGCATAACCGGAAACCGCATCCTGCACGCCGTCGAGCTCTTCAAAGACCGCCTCGACACACCAGAAACAACCACCCGCGAAAACTGCTGCGGCGAGAGCCGTGGAAACTGCCGTGTTTGCCATGATGAACACCTGTTTGGTTGAAGCTTTCGAATTATCGACACGCCGCGCGAGACTGTCAAACGCGCCAACGTTGCCGTACGGACGCCCTTCCTACTATAATGAGAGAGAAACCTAACCGGGGAGCCCGACACATGCTTCGTCTGCATCACGCGCTTATTCTTACAATTGGAACGTTGCTCTTTGTGGGGGCAGAAGTTAGCCGCGCCGCCGCACCCCCTCCGCCGCAGCCCGAGCTGATCGGCGACGGGGCCAGGGAGTGCGCCACGGCCAAGATTGCGCTCGCTGAGGCTCCGCATCATCCGCAGCTTTCCGCGGCCAGCACCAACATCGACGTCACGTACTACCACCTGAGTCTCACCTTCCCGATGGTGGACAACACGCTCACGGGTGTGGTCCGGATCGAGGGCAATGTGGTCGGCTCGACCATGTCTACCTGGGTGCTGGATCTCGCCAACGGGATGACTGTCACGGCGGTGAAGCTGGCCAACGGCACGCCGTGCACATTCACACATCCGCCAACCGGCAACGTGCTGAACATCACGCTGCCGTCGCCGGTTGCGCCGGGCGCGCATGTCGCCGTCGACGTGACGTACAACGGCGCGCCGCAGCAGGGCGGGTTTGGATACTTTGTGTTCGGGATACGCAGCGGTGATCGTTTTGCGTGGAGTCTTTCCGAGCCGTACGG
>DATNGX010000214.1:0-12151 GCA_035605755.1 Candidatus Krumholzibacteriia bacterium | reverse complement strand
ACGGCCACGTCGGGGGCGTGGGTGGGTTGCATCGGGATCAAGCCTTCCTTGCGTTGATGGCGGCGAATCGGGCCGGCGCATCGCCGCCGAGACGCTCGCACAGGATTTCCGCGATCCGTTCCGTGATTGTGTTCCAGTCGTATTGCCGCGCCACGCTCTGCCGCGTGCGGATGCGCTCGCTCGAGCGCTCCCCGGGTGAGAGCGAGGCTTCGATGGCCGCGCACCATTGGTCGAGGTCTTTGGCGATGCGCACCGTCGAGCTGAAGTCCCGGAGTGTGCGGATGTCCGAACCCACGACCGGTCGTCCGGTGGCGAGATACTCGTGGAGCTTGAGCGGAAAGATGTACTTCGTGTAGTCGGTGAGCGCGTAACACAACAAACACACGTCCATGTGGCGCACGTACGCCGGTATCTGCCCCACCGAACGGTTGCCGAGATAGTGCACGTTGGGGAGGGCGAACAGCTCCTCTTTGGCCGCTTCGTAGCTTCCCATATGCCCCACCGGTCCCACCAGCACGATCGACCAGTCGGGCCGCCGCCGCGCGATGCCGCTGAGGGTGCTCCAGTCCATCTGCGACTTGATGCGTCCCACGTAGCCGATGCGCGGGTGCGGAATCGAGGCCATGTCGGCCGGCTCGGCGACGTCGGCGGAAAACGCCGCGTAGTCGACACCGTTGGTGATGTATGCCGTGTGCGGGTTGATGTGCCCCTTCTTTTCCATGAGCGCCGGCGAATGCACGAACACCTGGTCGACGCGCTCGATCAGCGCGCGCTCCTCGGCCGGAATCGCCTGTTCGATGTCGAGAAACGAATATTCATCGGCGATGTGATAACAGCTCACGTCGTGCGCCACCAGGTCCAGCGCCCGGCCGAAGCGGGGCTGCCACACGTACGTCACCACACGCTTGCAGCCCGCCTTCTCGAGAATTCGTCGCGAGCGATGGAGCCGCGCCTGCTCGGTCGCGCGGTCGAGCGCGCGCGGGCGATAGAAACGCGGCAGCCACGATTCGGGTGCGTACACCGAAAAGCCCGACGACGGCGGCGGGGTCGGGTCCGCGTGCGTGATCGGTTTCGGAGCCGAGCGCCATTCCTGCGGCGGATTGTGCCACACCACGTGGAAGTATTTCGAAAGGCGCGTGAGAATCTGGTGACGCGAAAGCCACATGCCGCCCCAGCGCTCGGGAACAAGGCCGATCACGCCCACGTCATCGAGTGCGGGACGATTCGCTGCCGCGGTTCCGAGCGGCGATTCTGTCGCAAGGCCCACGTTCAACCGTGCTCCCGTCAGTGCGCCGGCCGCGCGGGGCGCGCCGGTCGCGGTTCATGCAGCATGCGGCGCTTCAAAGGCCGCAGCGCGTAGCGCGTCGCGTAAACCATATCCTCCACGAGACCGTTGCCGTTGTGTCCCAGCCATTCCGCCATGACGCCGCCACAGCGCATGCGATCCACGGTCGAGATGGGCGCGCGTCCGAGGGCGCTCATGTAACCCAGCAACTGCCTCGTGTACGGGAACGACGGCTTTCCGGCGTGCGACGGATCGAACCACGCGCTGCGTGTCTGGCGCGAGCGAAACTGCCAGACCGAGCGGCTCTTGTGTTCGCGCCGGACGAAAAGCGGGTCGGGCAGCTCGATGATTCGTCCCGCCAGCCCGATCTCCGCCAGGAGCACGCGATCGCAGTCGGCGTAATCCTGGAGAAGCCGTGTCCGCCGCAGCATGTTCGCCCGGCTCACTCCGAATGCGAGCACGCAGGGATAATCCCGGCGCACCAGCGCGCGAAAACGGTGCGCGACGTCTTCGCTGTTCGTGTCGAGACCTGTCGAGCGGATCCCGAGGGTGGCGCCGTCGGCATCGATATCACGCGTCTGCGTGTATGCGAGCACCAGTCCGGGATCGCCGTCGAGGGCCGTCACACATTTCTCGAGAAACGCCGGCTCGTGCTCGTCGTCGTGCGCCGCCCACTTGAACAATTCGCCCCGGGCGAGCTCGAAAACCCGCCGGAAGTTCCCCATCGCGCCGAGATTGCGCCCGTTGCGCCAGTAGTGAATGCGACGATCGCGCTGCGCGTACGCGCGACAAATGTCTTCAGTGCCGTCGCTCGAGGCATTGTCGACGATGATCAGCTCGAAATCGCGATACGTCTGCGCGAGCAGCGTATCGATGGCGCGCCCCAGAAAACGCTCGCCGTTGTAAACCGGCAAACCCACGCTCAATCGAGGTGTACCCGTACTCGCTCAGCCCCTTGGCGAGGGTCCGGGTTCCCTCGGATCAAATTGCCGTCACTCAGCCTTGCATCTGTTGTGGAGCATGCACTGCCGGCACGGGGGGCCGCAAGCAAAAGCCCTGCTGCGGTTCACCTAGATGCCGACGAAACAGCAAGTTACATGCCCAAGCGGGCAGCGCACACGGGCGGGTACAGGGGGCAAAACCGACGGGAAAAAGAGTCTTAGCAGGCGCCTCGTCCGGTCAGGACGACAAAAACGGTGCGCATGAGGATCTTGAAGTCCGTCCAGAAACCGAGCGTATGGATGTACTCCAGATCCAGGTGCAGCTTCTGACGAAGGCCTTCGTCCGTGTTGGTATAACCCAACTGGACCTGCGCCAGACCGGTGATCCCCGGCTTGGTGCGAAGCCGAAGGTGGAAGTCCGGGAGCTCCTTTTCAATTCGGCCGATGAAGTATGCCCGCTCGGGACGCGGTCCCACGATACTCATGTCTCCGCGCAGCACATTGAGGAACTGAGGCAGCTCATCGATGCGGCTCCGGCGCAGAATCCGACCTACTGGCGTGATGCGCGGGTCGTTTTCCCGCGCCCACATGGGCGGAGCACCGCGTTCCGCGTCCATGACCATGGTGCGGAACTTGTAGATCGTGAACGGGCGACCGAAATTGACAAGGACACGACGATCGCGGCCGCGACGGTCAGCATTGAGCTCACCATTGTGCATGCGACGATCGCCACGACGGCGGTTGATGCCGATTCGTTCCTGGCGATAGAACACCGGTCCGGGCGAGGTGGCCTTGACGACGATCGCCGTCAACAGCATGACCGGCGAGAGAATCACGATACCGAGCACACTGATGGAGACGTCCTTGACGCGCTTCCACCCCATGCGACCCCGAAGGTCGAACGGATGAACGGCGTCATGGCGTCGCACCAGCGGGCGCGGAACGCTCTCGCTGATCAGCCACGGAAAGCGAACGTCAGCGCGTCGCACAAATCGATGTCCAAATGTCATCATTCAAATCGCCTTGGAACAATGTACCGCCGGAACATGACGAACGATCTTGCGGATATGACGGAATATGACCCGCGAAACACAACTAGCGTCGTCGGTGAACTCCTGATCAGCATTTTCGATGCCACCGGCCAAAAATGCCGCGTGTTCCCGACAGTGTTTCAGACGATCCTGCAACACCAACAAGTATATCAGATTACAGGCGTTACTTAGAGTTCTGGAAGAGGTGGGATGGAGGGGTCTTTTCTGGTCGAAAACACGCCATGTGCGTGTTTCGACCCAGCATGAAGTGCGGCCACAGACAGCTAACTATCGTTTTCAATACGAGTTGCAAGGATTCGACGGCGTGCGTGGTTCCCTGCGAGGAATCTCCCAATCGTTACTGACTGTCGTCGGGGCTCAGCGCGCAACAATCAGGAAATCATGACCTTTGGCGCGGTAGCGCGTGCGCACTCGTTCGGCATCCTCGAAGCTCGAGAAGCGGCCCAGCACGACGCGAAAACGGGGGCCTTCGCGCTCGACTTCGGTGGGGATATTCAGAAGCTCGAGCGTGCGTGCTTCCGACTGCGCGCTTTCCATGCTGGCGTGCGATCCACCGACCAGGACGAAGGTCGTGGCTTCGCTATCGGGAGGAATCGGCGAGGCGGGTGCGGGCGTCGAACGAGTCGCGTCCGGCAGGGGCGGTGCCTGATCGCCGGCGGGTACCATGGCAGCGGGCGACATGATGCCCGAGGAGCCAAAGCGGTAAGACAGTGAAAAGGTGTGTGTGCTGGAGAAGTAATCCTGCGGCGTGTACGCGTACTCGAGCGCAAATGCACTGTAGCGCATACCGAAGCCGGCGTGCACCGACGTCGCGGACTGCACCGCGTCGAGGTCATTGTTGAATCCACCACGGATCGTGAACGCGGACGTGATGGCGTAGTCGACGCCGGCGCGAATGCGCTTGCCGTACGCGTCCGACGACGAGGCCTCCAGCCCGGCGATGAATTGTCCCGCCCTCGAACGGAACGCGTGCGCCGCGCCCGCCGTCCACTCCGGTGCGATGTCCCAGCGCTCCGACGCGAAGCTCACCGAGCCGGCGAGATCGCGCACGGCGGCGTGAAACAGATTGGCGCTGCGCTGGTACGACGCTCCCATCTGGAGCGCGTAGCCGCTGCCATCGGAGGGCAGCACGTGTTCGCGAATGTATGTGACGCCGCCTGCCAGCGAGAGGCCGCTCGTTCCCATGCGATGCGCGAGCGCCACATCGAGACCGAGGTCGTAGTAACTCTCTTCTCCCACCACGTTGGTGGCCGCGTCATATCCCTCGAGGCCGCCGGCGTAGAGGAGTGTCGCGCCCACACCCAGCACGGTATTGCGCGAGCCGAGCGGAATCGCGGAGCCGAGCGACGTGAACGACAGCGCGTCGAGCCACTGGCTCGACGACACGAACATCTCCGTGCTTTCGAGATTGCCGATGAACGCGGGATTGGAATAGAGCAGGCTGGCGTCGGGACGCATGCCCGCCACCGCGCCCGGCGAGGACATCAGGCGTGCACCCACGGGGATTTTCAGAAACGACGCCCCGTACGAGCCCACGCCGGATTGTGCCGCGGCCGTCGCCGCCCACGCGAGCGCGAACGCCGCGAGAGCCACGGTTCTTGCCGTGAGCGACGGATGGTGAAATGTCGGTCTCATCGCGGCGCCTGTACCAGAAAACGACCGCTGCGCTTGACCGCGCCGCTGCCGTCGGTCACGCGCACGAGGTAGAGCGCGGGTGCCACGCGTCCGCCGGCGTCGTTGCGGAAGTCCCACGTCCAGGTTTCTCCCGCGTTCTGGTTCACGTGATGGCGCACGCTGGCGCCGGCGGTATCGAAGATGTGTACGCCCCAGTGCGCGGGGAGATCGCGCACCTCCAGCGGCCGCGCCGCATCGTTGGCCCAGTAGCCGTCGGGCACAATGGCGCCGTTTCCGGCCAGGGCCGCGTTGGCCGCGCGCACCGAGAATTGGTAGTCGAGCGTGGAACAGTGCGGCGGCTGGGCGCGGTCGCAGGCTTCCACGTGCACATCGACGGTGGATTCGGCCGGAAACGCCGTCGCGGGACGGTAGCGAATGCGCACGCTGGACGGATCGCCTTCCACGGCGAAGGCAACGGCGTTGCCGTTGATCTCGAGCACGATGGTCGCAATGTCCACGCCCACACCCGCGTCATCCAGCTGCACTTCGATGGTCGGTCTGGGATCGACACCGCCGGCGCCGTTTCCGGGCGAGGTCGCGTGCGTTGCCGGAGGTGTGTTGTCTACCACCGCGCTCGATCCGGTGTGAAAGCTGTAAGTGCGCACGGTCATGTTGGGCGGCGTTGCCTGATCGGCGACTGAAATCGCCACCGAGACGTCGCTGTTGGCGGGAAAGTCGTTCGCCGGATCGCACTGCACGGCGATCCCACCGGTCACCGACGAGGTGCTGAAGGGACTCGCCACATCGTTGAGCTTCACGCTGATCGATGACGCGTTGACGCCCGTCTTGTCATCGGTGGCAACGAAAAACACGGTACTGTTGAGAGCCACGTTGGTGGCGCCGGGCGCCGGAGAGCGCTGCGTGATCGACGGCCCCGCGGTATCCACACCGCGCGCGGAGAGCGACACTTCCTTCGAGAAGGCACTCATCGCGCCCACGGCCGTGTACGCGCGCACCGCGAAGTAGTAGGTACCCTGCGCAAGGTTGCAACGTTGCGCCGCGGCCGCATTGCCGGCGTCGAGCGAATCGGTGTATGCCGCCTGCGTTCCGGGGCGGGTTCCAACGTAAACGCGGTATCCCGTGACGTCGGGCGCGCTCGAGCGTGTCCACGTGACGGATGCGCATCCCGGATTGCTCTCCGTGACCTTGACGTTTGTCGGCGGCACCGGACCCTGCGTGTCCTGGTTTGAAATGGTCGCTGTGCTCGGAGCCGACAACCCACTCCAGCGGTCGAACGAGTTGTGCGCGCGCAGCGCGAATGTGTATGTCCCGTTGGCGAAGCCGCAGTGCCCTGCCACCCATTTGGCACCCTTTGCGATATCGCCGCTCGCAATGGCGACGGAGTCGGTGAACACGCTTCCGCTGGTTTTCCACAAGAGCGAGTAGCCGGTGACATAGTCCGACGCCGCGGGTGTGTTCCACGACGCCGAGACGCAACCCTGGCTGTTGCCGGTCGCAACCAATCCCGACGGCGCCGCCGGTGTCACCGGTGTAATGCCGCTCGCGAGAAACTGGAAGATGTCGCCATTGGACGCATTGGTTTCGTACGCGACGACACCGGACGGTGCCGCCACCACCGTGCCGCTCGCGACGTTGTTGCGTCGCACCGCATAGCTCGCCGCCGGTGTCATATTGAAGAGCAGGATCTGCGTGTTGCCCGCGGCCGCACCCCGCGCCGGAGCTGCGTCCTTCCCCGCCGCGCCGGCGGCGTGGGCACTGACAATGGTGATGGCAACCGCAAGCGCGGTGGCGCGGCGAAGCATGAAGAACTCCTGAATGGTTATTGAGCAGGGCGTGAGGCCCGGAGAGGCAGGCTGCAAGAAAGACACCGACGCGCGACAGCGCGTCAAAAAGAGAACCGAAAATCCTCGATGGCCCGGATGGCGTCGACGTCGTTGGACTCCAACACCTTTACGGCCCGGTACATCTCCCAGGGTGTGGAGAAGTGAAGAACATAACGCTCCCCGTCGTTGTAGCGTTCGAGGAGGTCGGCAAAGAGTGCCGACAAGCTTCCATTCCCGTCGCCCAGAAGCGTGTCGCTGTTGCGCTCCTGCGCGCCGTGCGTGTGCGTCTTGACGAAGATCCAGCGCGGAAAACCGTCGACGTGGATATTGCAGCGCACCCACGCATCGACACGGTCGGGCGAAGGCGGGTTGATTCCGGTGAGATCGCCGTTCTCGATCGCAGGCAGAAGACCGCGTCGCCGTTGCCGCCAATTCAGAGCCAGCGGTCCCGTCACGATGAGCGGTCCGCCGGAGCCGCGCACGCCGAGGCGCGCATCACGGGCCTGAAAGTGGGCGCGTGCTCGTGTCCTGTCACCCGCCGCATAATAGATCCGGTTGATGACCGGCGGCTGCGAGGGATGCGGCGCCGCCGGCAGGGTGAAGTCCGCATAGCAGCCCGTCTCCTCGAGCACGACGAGCTCATTGTCGACGCCACAGCCCGCGCCTTCCTCCCCCGAATTGCCCAGCACCCAGTTGCCGTGAATGAAGGCGTAGGCGGGTTGTCCGCTGCCGTCGCGCAAGAGGCCGTGCTTTTCGCGCAGCGTGCGCGTGTAACGCAGGAGCTCTTCGCGCATCGAGCTGTCGGTGTCATGATCGTGGTGCAGGTGCACCTCGACCTCGGCCACTCCGAGCCGCACCAGTTCCGCCAGCATCTCGACACATTGCGGCGAGCGATCGTAGTCCTCGGCCGGATAGAAGAAGCCGTGACGCGGCGCCCTGCCGCCGTTGTCGCGATGGCGCGCCGCGATCTCGGGATAACGCTCGCGCCAGCGACGTACGCGCTCGAGCGCAAGTCCGAGGTCATCATTCTTCCAGAACGGCTCGAAGTGATCGACCACGCAGAAGAAGATGTGCACCGGCGGCGTGGCGCGCGCAGAGCGGCGTTCGAACGACGAGCGCAGGATGAGGTCCGCGTTCTTGCGGCGCAGGACGCGCAGCATGCCACCCAGCCCGGCGAGCGCCAGCCCCAGAAACGCCGTAATGAGGGCGCGCATCACCATAGCACGCGCAGCACGAAGTAGAATCCCACCACGCTGGCGATGGTGAGCACGAAGCCGAGCAGGAGGTCGCGCTTTTCGATGAGCACATAACGCTGGTCGCTCTGCGTCGTGAACACGCGCGAAATGGCGGCGCACACGCCCAGGAGCACGAACAAGGAGGGATGATACGTGCGCGACAGGAGCAGCGCGCCCGCGACGAACAGCAGCAGGGCAAGCTCCGCCGCATAGGCATACATGGCGAAGTCGCGCTGACCGTCGGCCAGCAGCTCCTTTTCCACGAAACGCGTGTTCTTGAGCGAGATCCATATCAGCATGAGCCACGGATAGAGACCGAACAATCCCAGCTCGGCGCAGCACAGCACGAACGAATTGTGCGCGGTACGGAAGTGGTACTCCATGAAGTTGCCGAAGCCGACCCCGAACAGCGGCGAGCCCTTGAAGAGCGACATGCCCAGCACCCACGCCTCCAGGCGCCCGTACGACGACGCTTCTTCCGTCGAAATCGTGTTCATGCGCGGTCCCAGCACCACCAGGGCGGCCATGATGGCGAGTCCCGCGCCCACGCCCACAAACTTGCCGAACTTTTTCATGCCCACCAGAATCGCCATCAGCCCCAGGCACAGAAGGCCGCCGCGCGAAGCGGTCAAAAAGATCGCGTACACGAATATGACGATGACGGGGAGGGCATAGAGCTTCACGAGCAGGCTGCGCGACTGCAGGAGCCACAGAACCACCAGCGGCAGCACCGTGTTGATGATGAGCGCGAGATCATTCGGGTCGGAGAAAATGCCGACGGCCTGAATGCGACCCTGGTAGGCCTCGGTTCCCCCGAACCCGGCGCCCGTGAAGTGCATGAAGAGGCCCTGGATGGCGAGGGCGAGGGTGAGATGTACCAGCAGGATCAAAATGATCTTGATGCGTTTCCAGGAGTCGACAAGCTCCACGATCAGGAAGTACATCACCACCGTGGGCACGAATTCGAGCGATGCTTCCAACGCACCGTGCAGACGCATGCCTGCCATCTGCGAGACCACGATGGCCGCGTAGAACCACAGCACGAATGCGCTCTGCGGGACACGCGCGAACACAAGCTTGCGGTGTCTGACGGCGCGGTGCAGCACCACCAGTGCGGCTGTGCCCCCGCCCAGGAGGAGCATGATGGGCATGCCCTGCAGCGCCGGAACGAAATCCTGCGGCCGGATGTAGAGAAACGCGAGGTAGTTCACCAGCCCCACGAACGGCTCGATGAACAGCATGGTGAGGCCGAGCACGCCGAGCCATCCGCCCACCGCGATGGCAAGCGAGCGCATCGCGACGAGCGTGAACGCGAGTGCCAGCACACAGGCGCCGATGAACGCGCCTACCAGGACGGCGCGCCGTTCACGCGGGATTTCCATCGGTCACCTCCCGCAGCACCTTCTCGAGCTCCTCGACGATCGTATCCATGGAATAGCGCGCCACCGCTTCGGGATCGCGCGCGGGTGCGGGTGCGTTGCGCGCACGCTCGACAAAGGATTCGAGCTGGCGCGAAAGCCGGTCGGTATCCACTTCTGTGAACGCTTCCCCGGCGTGCAGGTTCCCGATGAGCGCCGACGCATCGCCGGGAGGAACGACGGCCACGATCGGTCGTCGCGCGGCGAGGTACCAGTAGAGCTTGCTGGGCACACACGTGCGCCAGCGCTCTTCGTGCGGAAGCAGCACGAGAAGCGCGCGGGCGTTTTTCATGGCGGTGACACTCTGTGTGTGCGACACGAAGCCGCGATCTTCGATGAATTGGCCCAGCTCCAGCGACGCAATGCGACGTTTCTCCGACGCATCGATGGCGCCGTACACCGCGAGCGTCGGCACCGCGGCGCTGTTGCGCGCACGTAGGGCGGCTATCGCCGCCGCGTAGTGTTCAAGCATGCCGCTGTAGATCTCACCCACATACGTGAAATCCGTGCGTTCGGCCGGCGTTGCCGGAAAGGATCCGGGAGCAAACAACGAGGCGTCATAACCGTTGGTGGAGACGCGCACGCGCGCGGCGTCGAGGCCCGGATTTCCCGCCAGGAGCTCGTCGCGATTTCCGGGCGTGTTGGCGATGACACGGTCGGCGCAGCGCAGCACGCTGCGCTCGAGACGGCGCTGCCACGCCGCCGAAAGACCTGAAAGCGCCCGACGGCTCGGGAACATCCACGGGTCGCGAAACTCCGCCACCCAGCGGAATGGGTGCAGGGTGCGCGCCGCGCGCACACCCAGGTGCAGAGAATGCGGCGGGCTTGAGCTCAGCACCACGTCGATGCGGTGGGCGCGCACAATCGCCACGATGCGGCGCGCGAGCACGATGTTCCACCATGCGTACTTGTCGGGAAAGCGTGTGAGAGTCCGCAAGAGCGGGATGCGCGAGACCAGCGGTGTGGCGATGGCCGGATGACCGTGACCGTCGTCGGCAAGCTCCGCGCGCGTGGTGCGGATGACCGTGATGCCGGGCGTATCCGTGACGCCGCGACGTGTGCCGGTGGCGGTCAATATCACGACATCCCAGCCGCGATCACGGAGAAGCCGCGCCACGGCATCCAGACGGCGGCTGCCCGGCGTTTCGGCCGGCAGATAGTGGTAGGTGACGATCAGGACCGACCGGCGATGCATAGGTGAACGAACGTGCATGCGTTAGCGGCGCTTGCGCACCGCTTCTTCGAAGACGCGGTCGAGCAGACGATAGTTTGCGGACCATTCGTACCTGTCGAGCACCAGTCGCCGTCCCGCGAGGCCGATGCGGCGGCGACGCGCGGGGTCGCGCAACAATTCGACGATGTAGCGCGCGATGGTGGCGGGATCGTCGGAGAGGAGCGCGTTCTCGTCGTGCGTGAGCGCAATTCCCTCCGCGCCCACCGAGGTGGTCACCACCGGTTTCTCCATCGCGAGCGACTGGAAGATGCGGTGCTTCTGCCCCGAGCCGATACGCAGCGGCAGCGCCACCACCGCGGCGCGCGCGATGTAATCGCGGATGTCGGGCACGGTGCCGGTCACGGTCACGCGATCGCCCGCCAGACGCTGGATCGCCGGCGGCGGCGTGCGTCCGGCCAGAACCAGATGCACATCGGGAATCTCGCGCCGCACCAGCGGCAGGATGTCGTTGTGAAGGTGAAGCGCGCCGTCATCCTGCGGCGCCCAGCCGAAATGCGCGAAGTAGATGATCGAGTTCTCTTCCACCGCGGTCTCCGGTTGCGGCTGGAAATATTCCACATCGGCGCCGTTGGGAATGGTGGCGACGTCGCTCTCGGGAACCACCCGCAGGTACTCGTTGCGGTCGTCGTCAGAGAGCATGACGACTTTTTCGGAATGCAGTCCGACGTGCCGCTCCCACTTCCTGAACTTGGGAATCTGGCTCTTCACAAAGGCGCGCATGAGCGGCTTCTGCACGCGCGCGAAGCGCGCCCACAGCACATGCTCGAGATTGTGTGCGTCATACACGAACGCGGCGTCCCCGCGCTCGGTCACGTACTGCCCCACATGCAGGCAATGGGCATGAATGACGTCGATCTTCTCTTCGCGGATGACGCGTGCCAGCGCCGCGCTCATCTCCGGCGAGCGGTACTCGGCGAGCACCAGCGGAAGCGAGCCACCGGCCCAGCTTCCCAGGGCGGAGGCGGCGCGCCGCATGCGCGGTCGCGGCGGCAGCACGACGGTGTCGACGCGTTTGCAAAACGGCGTCACACCTTGAATGTGCGCGTCCCGGTTGTCGGGGTGAACGAAGGAAAGCGAGTAGACGTCGTGAAGGCGCGAGGCTTCCTTGAGCAGGCTGAAATTGCGGATTTCGGCGCCACCGTGGAGCGGAAAAATAGCTTTCGCGGTGAGAACCAGAATACGCATTCGTACTTCCGCACCCGGTGCGAGTTCAGCGCGAGGCAACCGGTGCTGCGTCGGGCTCTGCTTCGAGCTCGAACGACAACACGCCGGCAGCCGTGGTCATGCGATCGCCTCCCGCGGCGACAGTGATGACGTAATCCCTTTCGCTTCGGGCGACGTCGATACGATAGCCGGTCGACGGCCTCAGGTCGAAGAGATTGTGCAGGCTCGGTGCATTTGCCCCCACCTCGTAAATGATAGAACCGGTGGGCGGCGCTCCGTTGGGGTCGGCTGAGAACATGATCACGTGCTGCTGGGCCGGATCCTTGATGAGCGCGCCCACCATGCCGCCGTCCTTGGAGGCAAC
>DATNGX010000213.1:0-7484 GCA_035605755.1 Candidatus Krumholzibacteriia bacterium | reverse complement strand
CTTTCGCGCGCCGGTGCGTCCGGGTGACACCATTACGGGCGAAGTCCGTATAACGAGTGTGCGCGACGACAAACCGATCACGGAGCTCGAGACGCGCGTGACCACGGCTGACGGGACCGTCGTGCTGGAGGGAACAGCTGTGTGCTACACGTTCGCGATGGAGACCGGATGAAATGAAAACACTCCTTCTGGCAGTAGTCATTCTTGTGGCGGGCGCGGGTGCCGCGAAACATGAGCCGATCCTGAACGCTCCGTGCGACGGGTGCGAATGGATATTCGAGGGAATGCCCGGGTCGATGGACTGGAGTGCTCGTATCGCTCCCGCGAATGAGCCCGGAGAGCCGATGCAGATCAACGGCGTCGTGCGCGACAAAGCCGGGAAGCCTGTCGAAGGCATCATCGTGTACGCCTACCACACGAACGCGAAGGGAATTTATCCGCGCAGCACCGAGCATCCGGATATTCGTCACGGTAGGTTGCGCGGATGGGCGCGCACCAACTCCGAAGGACGCTACCGCTTTGACACGATTCGCCCCGCCGGATATCCCAACACCGATATTCCGGTGCACGTTCATATGCAGGTGATCGAGCCGGGTTGTTGCGAGTACACGATCGACGAGATCAACTTTGACGATGACCCGAGACTGACCGAGAAGAAGCGTGAGCAGGAATCGCATGGGATGGGCGGAATCGGCATCGTGCATCCGATTCGCGACGCCAAGGGCGTGTGGCAGGTCACGCGCGACATCGTCCTCGGCCAGGGGGTCCCCGGCTACTCGAAATAGTCGAGAGTGGAGAAGCAAGCCCGCGCGCATTGACGCTGTCCACCAATAGGCGTACACTTGTCGCACACGAAGTGATCTTCCAACCCGAGGTGCGTCATGAGACTCGCTCACCCACTCGTTCTCGTCGTGTTATCCGCTGGCCTGCTCGCAACGGCTCCTGCCCGCGCCGATACGGGCGTTTTCTCCGTCGGATCCTTTTCGGCACCGTACTCGGGCGGTGGACTGCACGTCCAATTCACGCTGGTTTCCGGTCTGGGAATTTACGGTTGGACCCTATACGATTGGTCCACCACTCCGGTGGCCGTCGACGTGTGGCGTCGCAAGATGGCGGATCCATGCACGGCTCAAACACACGTCGCGGTTCTCCCGTGGGTCAACCAGCCTAATACGCCGTTCGTAACCGCGGACATCGTCGACGCCACCGTTGATCCCAACGCGACGTACCAGTACTTCGTCTATGGAATCGATGCGCAGGGCGGCCGGATCGAGCCCGCTGTAATGCTCGGTGCGGCATCCACTGGAATCGGAATTCTCTCCCTCGCGTCGTTGTCGTACGTTGCGGATTGCGGAATCTCAGCCATCCTTCGTGCCATCTCTTGCTACAATTCGTGCGATGGGTGGCTTTTCATCAGTTCGGCTCCGCCCGAAGCGGCCGCCTACTACAACACCACCATTACGCTCGCCATCTACGGTGAAGTCGACGGCTTGTCCCCGTCCTTTTGCAATATCGTGGAACCGGCGTACAAGATTACAAGCATTGTCGAGGAGTCCTGCGTCACGGCTATCCGTCCCGCAAGCTGGGGCGCTGTGAAAGCAATGTACCGCTGATCTGTAGAGCGGCCTCCAAAATCGGGATACTTCCCGAGAGTGTTCGCCCGCGCCGTGCGGTGAAATAGTAATTGCATGAGACGAGTCGCCCTGCTCCTCACACTTCTCGCCGTGACTGCGTGTGGCAGCACGCACATTCCCAGACAAAAGGAAGCGTCGAAGCTCGCCACGCCGTCGAGCTTCGTGGGCGATCTTCCGTGCGCGGACTGCCAGGGGATTCGTTACCACCTGGATCTGTGGCCGGATCATGTGTTTCATCTGCGGCGCGAGTGGATCGGCTACGAGCTGGTGAAATACGACATCGGGCGCTGGAGTCTCGACACCGGCCGCCGCGTTCTCAAGCTGGAGAGTGCGGGCGAGATGCTGATGCAGTTCGAAGCCGTGCATCCGCGCACGCTCCGCCTTCTCGATGCGAAAGGCAATCGCGTCGAGTCCGATCTCAATTACACGCTGACGTCCAAAGGGCTCCTGGAAGCGGTCGACATCACGCTGCCGCTGCGCGGGACGCTCGCGGCGGATGGCAGCTCCCTTCGTTTCACGGAGTGTCTCACGGGCGGGACCTTCTTCGTGGCCGACGAAGGCGAAACCGCCGCCGCGCGCCAGGCCATGATCGTGATCAACAGCGACAGCGTGTACGTCACCATCGAAGGCACACTGCATGCAACGACGGTGGTCGTGCGTCGCTTCATCAACACCTGGCCCATGGAGAGCTGCGAGCGCTCGCTATCGGATGCTTCACTTGTCAACACGCGCTGGCGGCTCGATCGCATCGATCGCGAGACGATTCGTCTTACCGGCGCACAGCGCGAGCCGTACCTCATGCTGCGCGACGGTGACACGGGTGCGGTGTACGAAGCCAGCGCCGGGTGCAACCAGATGGCGGGGAGCTATGCGCTGAGCGGCGAGAGTCTCTCGTTCACGTCCGGGCCGATGACGCTCATGGCGTGTGCCGCGCCGGTCGATGCGCTGGAGAAGCGCTACATCGACGCCTTGTCCCGGGCGCGGCGCGTCCGTGTGCTGGGGAACACGCTCGAGCTCATGGATGAAACTGGTGGATCACTGGCCCTGTTCGAAGCGCTATATTTGAAGTAGCACTATCCGAGGGAGGGGCCATGATGAGACTGAGAATCCTGGTGGGCTTGCTGTTGATCCTCGCGGCCGGAGCGCTCGCACAAACCATCTCGCCGACGCCATCGCCGTCGCCTTCACCCGAGGACACCGATCTCTCCAAACGCGAAGCGAAGATTGCGGCCTATACGGGCACGTGGACGGGAACGTCGACGTGTGTGGCGAAGAATCGGGGCGCCTGCAAGAACGAAGTGATCGTCTACCGCTTCATGCCGTTTCCGGCCGCGCCCTGGCAAACACGGCTCCTGGGCGACAAGATTGTCGAAGGCAAACGTCTTCCGATGGGTGCGTTCATCTGTCAGTATGACGACAAGACGGGCGGAATTCACTCCGAGTTCAAGGTCGGCAACACGCACGGCGTGTGGTCCTTCACGGCGGAGGGCGATTCACTGATCGGCGCGCTCATCATTCTGCCCGGGGGAGAGAAGGCGCGCGACGTGCGCGCCATCCGTACCGACGACAGCAAGGTGCCGCCGGCGCCGGCGCTCAAGGAGTATGAAGAGTGAGAGCGCGAAGCGTTTTGGTTTGTCTTGTCACGATCGGTGCACTCGCCGCGTGCTCGAAACACAAGAAGACGGAAGAGACAAGCACGCCGCCACCCCAGGACGCGCCCGAAGTGCGCGTCGATCTGTGCGCAAGCGGTGATCTCTCCGCCATGATGAGAGAACATCCGGCGCCGCTTCTGTGCGCGGCCGGAAAGCTGATGCCCGAGGGCGAAGCCATCTGCGATTCGACCTTCGGCTTCGACTGGGCCACATTCGATCCGCCCGATCTCGCCGAAGCGTCCACGCCGGAGAAGATGCAAAGCGGCCTCGACAGTCTGTGCGCGAAGCTTCGCCACATGCCTGCCGTGGAAGCGAACGACACCGCGGAGCAACTCAACGCCTGGGTGGACACCTATCTCGAGGTGGCTCCCATTCAGAATGCGGCGCCCGAGGCCTTCGGCACCGGCGCCGCCTATGTGAAAGAGCTCGCGGATCTCCTTCCCCAGGACATCTCCCTGCGCGCGCCGACCAAGGCGGAAACCGGCAACAGTCTGGCCACCGCCGAGTTCACCGAGCTCATGTACAGCACGACGACGCGCCTCGCCACGCTCCCACCCGCGGAAAGAGAACGCATCCTGGGCGAGCTCAAGCGAGAGGCCGCGCGCGCCGCCAAACGCCAGTAACCGACGGGAACTTGCTGGCCATTCTGTAGTATGCTACCGGAGCAGGTGCCCATCTTCAGGAGGTTGCTCTATGCGAAAAGCTCTTCTTTGCACCGCCGTCGGATTATTGCTCGCCGGAGTCGCCATCGGACAGGGAACACAAACCACTCCGGGCGCAACCGCGGGCGGCACGCCGTCGCACGTGATGAAAACACCCGCCCAGCTTACGTGGGGCCCGCCTCCGGCGGTGTTCGAACAGAACGCGCAGATGGCGCTCGTCTCGGGTGACCCGAGCAAGCCCGGCCTCTATTGCGTTCGTCTGAAAATGCCCGCGGGCTACAAGGTCATGCCGCACTGGCATCCCACCGACGAGCACGTCACCGTCATTTCGGGAACCTTCGCGCTCGGCATGGGCGACAAGTTGGATCCGGCGACGATGACGGAACTGCCGGCCGGCGGCTACTCACTGCTGCCCGCGCAGATGCACCACTACGCCATGGCGAAGACCGCGTGCGAAGTGCAGGTGCACGGCATGGGACCGTTCGCACTCACCTATGTGGATCCCGCGGACGATCCCAGCACACGCGCCGCCGCCAAGAAGTAACACCCCGTATTTTGATTGCGCAGCGAGAAACCGGCGGGACTTTTCAGGTCCCGCCGGTTTGTGCCATCATGCCCGCATGAACGCCGAGCTGATTGGAATCATTGCCAACATTTCGCTGGCGCTGTCGCTCATTGTTGCGCTCGTGTTCGGCATTTCGCAGGTGCGCGCCGCGGGGCGTGATCGCCGTGAGCGGCTCACGCTGGAGACCCTTCGCTTTTTCGGCTCGCGCGAATTTGCCGAGCTCCTCCAGTATGTCGAGACTCATCCGGCGCCCAAATCGCGCCCCGACCTGCGCACGCGCCCGGCGGCCGAGCAGACCATGATCATTCAATTCACTATGCAGATGGAAAACCTCGGCATCCTCGTAGCCGAGAAGATGATCGACCTCGATCTGGTCGATGAGACGCTGGGCTCGTTCGTGGTGACGACATGGGCCAAGTACAAATCGTTCGCCGTGGCGACACGGCAAGAAGACAACGAGCCGTTCATGAGCGAGTACTACCAGTGGCTGGCCGAAACCATCGACGAGCGCATCAAGGCCAACCCGCGTCCGCCCGCCTACGAGAGTCTGCCGCGGCACCATTGACGCCCCGCCCGCTTGCGCTAATATTTCCGTAGCACGTCGGCCCGGCCTTCTCATCGACAGTCGCTCCGGAGGGCTCCATGAAACACGGTAGCTGGTACACCCACTTCGCGAAAGTGGCCGCGCACATTGCCGGCCGCCCCGCGAGCTTCGGTTTTTCAGTTCTGCTCATCGTTGCCTGGCTCGCTTCCGGTCCCATTTTTCATTACAGCGACACCTGGCAGCTCGTCATCAACACCACCACCACCATCATCACCTTCTTGATGGTGTTCCTCATTCAGAACACGCAGAACCAGGACACTCAGGCCATGCAGATCAAACTCGACGAGTTGATCCGCGCCACGCAGGGCGCGCACAACGCGCTGCTTGCCCTGGAAGAGCTGGATGGCAAGGATCTGGAACGCTTTCGCAAACGGTACGCGAAGCTTGCGCTCGATGCGCGGCGCAAAATTGCAGCCGGCGAATTGGACATCGACAGCCCCGAAGTGAAGGCGGAGCACGATTCATGATGGATGAGCTGGAAGACGACGAACCGTTCGGCGAGGAGAGCGGACTCGAGCTTTACTGCCCGTACTGCGGAGAGACCGTCGCGGTCGACATCGACGAAAGCGGTGGAAGCCGCCAGTCATACGTGGAAGACTGCCCGGTGTGCTGCCGCCCGTGGCAGGTAACCGTCACCCAGGACCGCCATGGCGATTGGTTCGCCGAATTGAGGACGACCGATGAATAACCATTTCGATCAGTTCGAGAAGGCGGCGCCGTCGGTGCGCGCCACCTACGATGCCATCCTGAAGGCCTCGCGTGAGCTCGGCAAGGTACGCGAAGCGCCCAAGAAGACGTCCATTCACCTCATGCGCGAGACCACCTTCGCCGGCGTGACCGTGCGTCGTGATGCATTGATCCTGACCCTCAAGTCCAACGACGCCATCGACAGCGAGCGCGTGCACAAGGCCGAGCGCATGTCGGCCAGGCGCTATTACAACGAGATCCGGGTCAAATCACCGCGCGAAGTAAACCGCGAGCTGCGCGAATGGCTCGCGGCGTCGTATGAGCTCTCGGGAAAACCGCGCAAGATGCCCGCCATGCCGTCCGGGCACAATAACTTCGAAGAGTACGTGGCTCAACTGACGCCCGCGAAGCGCGCGGCGCTCAAGAAACTCCGCCGCGCCATTCTCGATGCGCTGCCCGATGCCGAAGAGGGCATCAGCTACCAGATGCCCGCGTTTCGCATGGAAGGAAAGGGCACCCTGTGCATCGCCGCCATGGCCAATCACATTTCGATTTTCCCCGGCGCGGGGCCCATCAAGAAGCTCGCGAAAGAGCTCAAGGGCTACGAAACCAGCAAGGGCACCATCCGCATCCCCATCGACAAGCCCATGCCGGCTGCATTGCTCAAGAAAGTTCTCGACGCGACTCTTGCCGCAAAGGGTGCCGGCGCGGCCAAGAAACGCCGCGCATAATTACACTCTCATTTCCACAGGAGGAAACCAGATGCCTATCCTCGTTCGCGAAGTGTTTTCGATCGACCCTGAGTCCATGAAAGAGGCCAAGGAAAAAATGCGTGAGTTCCGCGGTATGGCGAAGAAGTTGAACCACCCGATGCCGAAGGTGATGACCGATCTGGTGTCGACTCATTACACGCTTGTCATGGAAACCGAGTTTCCCGACATGGCCACATTTGAAAAGAGCATCTCCTCGGCGTTCGATACGCCGGAGTGGAAGCAATGGTATCCGGAATTCCGCGCGCTCATGACGGGCGGGCACCGCGAGATTTTCTCGATCGTCGACTGACGTGTCGTTGATCCGTGAAGCCAACGAGCAGGACGCGCCCGAGCTGGCGCGCCTGCTCACGGCGTTGGGTCATGCCACCGACGCGGCGCAGGTACGCGAGCGCTGGATGCCGTGGCAGGATGCCGGAAACTCCGCGCTCGTTGCCGCACGTGCCGATGGATCGCTCTCCGCCGTGGCGACGCTGCACTGCACGTGGGTGCTCCATCGTCCCGCGCCGGTCGGCCGCATCACCGCACTCATCGTGGATGAAGCCGATCGCGGGAAGGGAATCGGCCGCGCACTCGTCGCTCGAGCGGAGAAGCTCCTCGCCGATTCAGGCTGCGGCATGCTCGAGATCACCAGCAACCAGCGCCTCGTGGATGCCCACGAGTTCTACCGCCACCTCGGCTTCGAAGAGACCAGCGCGCGCTTCATGAAGAAACTCCCGCACCCCGGGTAAACCTCCGGCGGGTAGCGCGCGTCCAACGCGCATGCGCACACAAACGCCGACTCTACCCCTGGCCTTCGCACTGTCCGCCCTGCTGGTTGCAACGCCAGTCGCTGCCCAGCAGGGAACTCCTTCAACATCGAAGACGGCCTCTGACCTCCACGGTCTATGGGCGGCCAAGCTGCGCTACG
>DATNGX010000212.1:0-2988 GCA_035605755.1 Candidatus Krumholzibacteriia bacterium | reverse complement strand
CTGGTTCGCGGCTGTGATGAGCTCGCGTGTGATGGGCTTCAAGTGCCCGCCACGAACTTCGCCGAAAATCAGAATTCCGTTTGCCATCGACTGAGGTTCCTTTCTGCTCGTTGCGCCGAGAAGGCGACTAGATGACCTTGGCCTCTTCGCGGAGCAGGCGCACCAGCTCTTTGGCCTGCGTGGCGGCGTCGCCGGTGATCATTTTGACCGGCGGCCGTTCGGGCAGACTGTGATACTTGACCATCTTGGAGAGGCTTCCCTTCGCACCGACCTGGTCGGGTTGAAGCGGAAGCTCGGCCAGAGCAATCTTGCGGATTTCTTTTTTCTTCGCCTTCATGATGCCGGGCAGCGACGCATAGCGCGGCTCGTTCAAACCCTTCTCGCACGTCACCACGGCCGGGAGCGTGAGCTCCACGATCTCGTCGGCGCCTTCCACGCGGCGGCGCGCGGTGGCTTTGGTCTTGTCGTCGGAAAGCGTGAGCTCGGTGACGATCAGCGCCTGCGGAATCCCGAGATGCTCGGCCACCGCGGCGCACGTGTACGCGAGGTCGTCGTCGATTCCCTGCTTCCCGCCCAGAACGAGGTCCGCTCCGAGGAGCCGCACCGCTTCGGCGAGGACGCGCGCGTTGGCGCTGGCATCGCCACCGTCGAACGCCGGATCACTCACGTGCACGGCGTCATCCGCGCCCATGGCGAGCGCGGTGCGCAGCACGTCGACCACACGCTCGGGTCCCATCGCGACGGCGACCACGGTGGTGTTGTCCTTGAATTTGTCGCGGATGCGAATTCCCTCTTCGACGGCGAACTCGTCGTAGGGATTGAGCACGAACTTGATGCCGGCGGGATCGATGGAGACACCGTCGCCGGCGATCTTGATCTTCGACTCGGTGTCGGGAACGCTCTTGACCAGTACCACGATTTTCAAAATTGGCCTCCTTGGAGCCGCTCCGCGGCGCTGCGCGCGGGTTACAGCAGATTCTTCAGGACGTGGCGCGCGATGACGATGCGCTGGATCTCGCTGGTGCCTTCGTAGATCTCGGTGATGCGCGCATCGCGGAAGTAGCGCTCGACGGGAAAGTCTTCCAGGTAGCCGGCGCCGCCGTGGATCTGCACCGCTTCGCGCGCGGCATCGTTGGCGGTCTCCGACCCGAACAATTTTGCCATCGCGGCTTCCTTGGCGTGCGGCTTGCCCTCGTCCTTGAGGCGCGCGGCGTTGTACACGAGAAGTCGCGCGGCCTCCAGACGCGTCGCCATGTTGGCGAGCTTGAACTGGATCGCCTGGAACTTGCCGATGGGCTGATCGAAGGCTTCGCGTTCGCTGGCATACTTGATCGACGCGTCGAGACACGCCTGTGCGATGCCGACCGCCTGCGCCGCGATCCCGATGCGGCCGCCATCGAGCGTGTGCATCGCAATCTTGAAGCCGCTGCCGATCTCTCCGAGCACGTGTGAAGCCGGCACACGCACCTCGTCGAGAAGCAGCTGCACGGTGCTGGAGGCACGCAGACCGAGCTTGTCTTCCTTCTTCCCCACCGTGAAACCTTTGGTGCCGGTCTCAACCACGAAGGCCGTGATGCCGCGCGTCTTGTGGCTGGTGTCTGTGCGCGCGAGAACGAGCACGACGTCCGCCTCGGCGCCGGTGGTGATGAAGTTCTTGGTGCCGGTCAGGACGTAGTCACTGCCGTCTTTGACGGCGGAGGTGACAAGTCCGGCGGCGTCGCTGCCCGAGCCCGGCTCGGAGAGCGCATACGCGCCCAGGTGCTCGCCCGAGGCCAGTTTGGGGAGGAACTTGCGCTTGATCTCGTCGCTGCCCCAGTGCAGCAGAGGCGCGTTCACGAGCGAGTTCTGGACCGACATGGTCACGCCGGTGGAGGCGCATACGCGGTTGATTTCCTCGAGCGCCACCACGAGTGCCAGGTTTCCCGCCCCCGTGCCGCCGTACTCGTCGGGCACGGACATGCCGAGGAATCCCATCTGCCCCATCTTCTTTACGATCTCGAGCGGGAACTTGCTTTCGCGGTTGTGTCTGTCGGCGACGGGTGCGATTTCGTTGTCCGCGAAATCACGAGCCGTCTCCTGGATCATCCGCTGCTCGTCAGTCAGCGTGAATTGCACGTTGTCCTCTTTGGGAACAGGAAGCCCCGGGACCGGGGCAAAAAAGCGCGCGTGGCGGGCGCCAAGGCCGCGCCGAGCACGCAGTTGCGGCGTTCGAACGCACCCGAAAATACCCCGGCATGGACCGGGTGTCAACCCGCTTCTGGCTCAGCCCTAGCTGGCTGCGTTGCGCCTCCTCGCCATACGCTCCGCAAGGAGTATGGCTTCGTCGGCGCGCCTTGCCATCGTCGGGCTGAGACGTGAAGCTGAAACGAGGCCGGCCGCGCGTGGCGGCCGGCCCTCGCCAATCGCTACTTGAGAAGGACCATCTTGCGCGTGCCGGAGAAGCCCGCGACGGTCATACGATAGAAGTAGATGCCCGAGCTCACCGGCGTGCCGCGGTCGTCGCGGCCGTCCCACTGCGCCACGTAGTGACCGGCGCTCTTCGATCCCGAGACCAGTGAGCGCACGCGCGCACCGCGCACGTCGTACACGGTGACATTCACGTTCGAGCGCTGGCCCGCCTTCATCCCTTCCGGCACCCAGTACTCGATCTTGGTCGTGGGGTTGAAGGGGTTGGGATAGTTCTGTCCCAGCTCGGCGCGGGAGACGGGAACGTACACGCCCATCGTCTCGTTGACGACACCGGTGTCGCCCGAGAGCCGGTACACGTAACGATCGCCCATCTCCACTTTTGAGTCACTCAATTGAACCTGGCCGTCGACGGACGCACTCACGTTTTTCGCGATACTCGCGAATGCGCCGGTCACACCGTTCTCGACGGTCGCACGTTCGACGCTGAACTTCGTCCCCGCTTCGACGGGCACGAACCACTCCAGATTGACGCGATCATCCGCCACCGTGTATGCGAACTTGGTACCCAGCACCGGCGTC
>DATNGX010000211.1:0-3736 GCA_035605755.1 Candidatus Krumholzibacteriia bacterium | reverse complement strand
TTTTCGCGCGCTACATTTTCATCGTCAATTTGCTCATCGGATTGGTCTCGTCCAGCTTTGACATCGCATCCAGGTTGGTTTGGACGGCGGTGGTCAAGGTTGCGACTTTCTTGGTATCGGGCTTGTCCAGCGCGACTTCTTTTTCAAGCGCCGTGAGCTGCACGTTCAGGTCGGCGCGATGGGTCTCGATCTGCTGCATCATCGCCGCCGTATGGGCGCGCGCCTCGGTGCTTATCGTCGCCATGTAGTCTTCGTTGTATTTCTTCATCATGTCGAAGCTGCGCCGCATCTCTTTCACGGCGTCGCGGGCGAACGCGACGTTCACGGGCGTGGTGCCGACCGCCTGCTGATTCAACGCCTTCGCGAAAACAAGCAGGGTCTGGTGGTACGCAGTCGCCAGGACGTAGTTCGGTTCGTTCGCCATCATCATCTGATCGTGCGCCAGGGCTTCTTTGCTCTGTGTGGTCGCCGCAGGCGCGGTGGCCTGTGCGGCGGCGACGGTAGCGCCGAAGGCTCCGAGCAGGAGCGTCAGCAGGAGCGTTGAAAATATTTTCTTCATTTATGATTTCCTCCAGGGACATTTGAAATCGCGCGGGAAATTCCCACGAATTCGGATGCGACGAACAGTCATCGCATCAGGCCGGCAGCATACCGGCACGGCAAAGAGAAAAGAATCGACCGAAGGGGTGAAAAGAGGACTAGTTCCGGGCGTCACGCGTCGGCGAGTGCCGGATCGTGTAGCTCCGGCGATGATTCGACGGGCACACTGAGCCCGATCCCGTTGCCGACAATCATGGCCAGCGCCTTCGGGACAACCTCCATCTCGATCACATGCCGCGCGGGCGCAATATTCACGTCGGAGTTGGTGCGCATCTTCTGGTCCGCGGTGATGCGTACGTTGCGAACCCGATAGGTCTGGAGCGAATCGCGCGACCCCAACGACGCAGCCTTGAAGTGCTTCACGAGCGCCGCATTGCCCATGCCGTCGTAGACCTGCACGTCGAGCAGGCCATCGTCCATCTTGCCGCCCGGGACCGCCAGTATCTTGGGGCCCATGAGGGGCGCATTGGATACGGTCACCATGCGCGTCGACGCTTCGACGACTTCGCCGTCCATCTCCACCACGATCGTGCCGGGCTTCGACTCGAAGAACTTGCGGAGCGCCCTCGGAACGACACGCCAGTGCCGCTTTCGGAACGACTGACCGGCCAGAGCCGCGATCGCGCTCAGGCCCACACCGGCGCACTCCAGGAAGTACTCCGCAGTCGAATCGCCGCTCGATGTGACGCGGCCCATGTCGATGTGACGCGTCGTCCCCCTCCCGATGAGCTTGCACGCGTCGTCAATGCCGAGCGGTATCCCCAGCGAGCGCGCGACATTGTTCGTGGTGCCGGTGGGAATGATGCCGAGTACGGTGGCCGAGCCGACGAGCTTGGCTGCGACCTCGCAGATGGTCCCGTCGCCCCCCGCGACCACGACCAGCGAGTCGCCCGCGTCGACGGCCTTGCGCGCAAGTTGCCGTGCTGCTCCCCCGGAAGTCTTGAGGCCGACGCGGGCCTCAATGCCATGCGCGCGCAGACTGCTCACGATCCTGGCGAGACGTGCGGCATTGTCTTCGTTGTCACGCCCCGGGTCCGGGTTGAAGATGAGACGGGCGGGTTTGAGCTTGCCGTCGCCGGCGGCGTGGCGTCCGAGACGTCCCTTGCGGGGCGCGGACAGGCGGCTCTCTATACCATCGATGTCGGCCTCGAGCGCGAGAAATCTGCTCTTGTGTCGCTCGAGACGGGCCGAAGTCTTCTCGACCCTGGCGAGCAGCTTCTCGTGCTTGTGCTGTTTGACAAGCAGGGAGCCGAAGAGATCGGATTGCGATAATTTTTGAGCTGGCATGATGAAGCCTCACACGGAAGAAGAATTATATGGTGTAGAACGTGGCGTGGAAGCGATATGCATCCGCCACCAGCGGGCGCACAGCATCGAGTACACGCCGAAAATCATCAGTCCGATTCCCGCCGCGGCGAGGAGCGCCAGTCCGAATGGCTGGCGCGCGAGACCAAGCAGCGCGCCGTCGGTTCCGGTCTGATGATGCGGGTTGGCGTGGAACGCGGCGGCGACGAGATAAATCCCGATGATTGCAAACACGATGCCGCGCGTAATGATCCCGATCCGGCCCAGGCGCATGGCCCATCTCTGTTCGGAAGGACTCCTCCGTTCGAGATCGAGATCCTCGCGGAAGGTCCCGTGCCATGCGGGTACGATTTCCCCGGCGACAGCGCGCGCGTAGGTGGCGAAGCCGATGATGCCGAGCAGCCACGCGCCGTACGGGTTCGCGAGCAATCCCGCGATCCAGGCATATGACGTGGTGGAATCTGGCTTCGTGCCCGCAACCATGAAACGGATCGTGATGACAAGCAGAGTCGCATAGACGATGGCGCTCGCCGCGAAGCCGGCGCGAGTCACAAGACCGCGGAAGGAATGCCCCTCGTGGAGCGGATCGAGAACGGCGCGGACTGCGCCCCACAACGAAAAACCCGCGAGTCCGACGCACACGCTGAACAGAAGGATGAGGCCGAATGGTTGATTTCCGATGGTTTCGATGGCACCGGTTTGCGTCATGGCAGCGCCGCGGATTCCGAACGCAAGGCGCAGCGCGATCACGCCGATCACCAGGTAGATGACACCGTGCACGATGTAGCCGAAGCGCATGAAGCGCTCGCCCCAGTGCTTTCGGGCCGCCGTGCGCTCGGGATGCATGGCTTCACGAGCGACGTCGGACGCGGAACTCGCAGACGCGGGAAAATTGTGAAGCGACATATCAGGTGTTCCTTTGGGTAGCCGTGTGGCTTGTGAAACTGTTCAGGCGCGCAGGATCAGAGCGGCGTTCTGAAACTTGTTGAGCAAGCCGTTCTCCACGAAGATGACGTTTCCGCCCAGCGCCAGTACCTTGTCGATGACGACGTCCACGACGTTGTCGACGTCGTCGAGAAGGGATGAGCTCTTCTCGGGGGAGACCTGATATCCGTCCTCAACCAGGAAGGTCGAGCCCAAGCCCGAGTCGACCGATTTGACCACGGCCTCGATTCCAACCGCGACGTTGTGGGTACGGGTAGCCTCTGCCAGGTCGCGCTCCACTTTCTCGCCGGCGTTGGCCATGACACTCTTCACGATCGGCCACACAATTCTCCCCAGGTCCCGTGTCGACGTGGTCGAGTGGTCACCATCGGCCGTGCCGATGATCACATCCGAGAAGGCGGTCAACGACGCGAACATGTCCTGGTCACGGCTGGTGCCGATCACAACCACACCGAGCGGGTCCTGCGTGTAGTAGTGAGCGAAGTGGTGGTCGACACGCTGCAGCAGCGCCCGCAACTCGGTGTCGTTGAGATCGGGTTGCGATGGACTCCTCGACGACGCCATGGGAAACCATGTGTTCTCGATGTCGATCAAGGTATCCCGAAACGCCTCGTAGAGGCGGCTGGTTCGTTCGCTCAGCGAGAGCACGTAATAATGTGTGCTGAGTTTTACGACGCGCCCTCCGGTTCCACCGGAAGCACCTGTCGCGGGTCTGTCATCGATGTCATTCATGTCCCAAACTCCTGATGGCGGGTATGTGTCCTCGATTCGCGCGGGCGACAAATGGGGCGGCCCGAACTATCGGCACGGACCTCTCCACCACGGAGTTTACGGAATAACGGGGACAGGAATGAATCGACCGAAAGGTTGAAAGCGGAGCTAGTTC
>DATNGX010000210.1:0-7064 GCA_035605755.1 Candidatus Krumholzibacteriia bacterium | reverse complement strand
TGTGGCCAGGGTCGGCCAGTTCGCCTTCACCTCGGGCGCATCCGGTTTGCTCACATCCAGCAGGGAATAGCCGCTGTCACCATGGCTCAGGAACAGCTGCGAGTTCTGCACGGCGAGGCCCCATGGCGTCGTGATCGGCTTCTCGCACATGACTACCGGTTGCGAAGGATCCGCTATGTTCACGCACATGAGCTCGTCGACTCCGGCGCCGCAAAAATACCCCTGGCGCAGCGTCACGAATGCGGTAGAGCCGTCGACCACGACGGGATCACACGCCACTGTGTGCTCGATCGCAGAGAGTTGTTTCGGATTCCACGGATCGGTGCGATCGAAGATGTACATGCCGAGCTGCCCCCCGACGAACAGCAAGTCCTGGGTCGGGTACAGTGTCTCGACGTTCCAGTTGATGTGTACGGATGCAACTTTCGTGAGTTTTTTGGCATCGCTGATGTCATAGACACTCAGCTTGCCGTCGTATACCCGGTAAAGCTCGTTGTCGATCACTGCAAAGGTCGCGAACGAAGACCCGGTTGACGGCGCGGGTATGGGTGAAGACATCCGGTCGTAATCGTTCGAGCACGCCGCGCAGCCAAAGCCGGAGCTCTCATCCATGACGCCTTCGTGCCACGGTTGTCCGTGCGGGTCGGAATACGGCTCGTCGATCGTGGCCACAACTTCATAGCCGCTGTCGGTGATGCGGATCGCCTGCACCTGGCGGTAATGATTGGTATAGATGATGTCGTCCTTGACCGCCGAGCTGAGGTTGCCACCGAGCGGAATGCGAATCACTTTGGTGGGAGCCGAAAGGTTGGAGACGTCGTAGACGTGCAGTCCCGTGTCTGCATCCGAAACATAGAGACGCGAGCCGGAGAGCGTCATGCTGACGGCCCACATGAACAGCCTGTCGTCCGGCGTGTCGCGCCAACCAAGTGCGAAAGACGAAATGAAGGGAATGAGGAGCGTGGGAGAGACCAGGCGTTTCATGATTACCTCCACAGCGCTGTGGGGCAGCGACCTGATCGATCCGGGGCGGACGTTAGCATGTTAGCGCACACGTTCGTGTGGTGCAATGCCTCAGCTTGGAATTTCGGCTGCACTGGTCCTACAATGGCCGCGTGACAGCCTACGAGCGCATCTATAAAGTCGTGCGCCGGGTACCGCGCGGGCGTGTGGCAACCTACGGCCAGATCGCGGAGCTGGCCAAAGCGTCTGGCCCCAGGCAGGTTGGCTATGCGCTGCACTCGCTTCCCGAAGGCCACGACCTGCCGTGGCATCGCATCATCAACGCGCGCGGCGAGATCAGCCTCGATTCCGGGATCGGCGGGGGAGGTCTGCAGCGGGCGCTGCTCGAAGCGGAGAAAGTCGTATTCGACAAGAAGGGCCGGGTCGATTTGAAACGCTATCAATGGAAACGCAGCAAGTAGCGGCCAACGACGACGGACTGCGCCGCGTCATCGGCCCGGTGAGCGCCACGTCCATTGTGATCGGCGCCATCATCGGCGTCGGCATCTTTTTCACGCCCACCAGTGTGGCGCGCACAGCCGGCAGCCCGTCGCTGGCCATGTGGATCTGGGCGGCCGGCGGTCTGATCGCGCTTCTGGGCGCACTCACGTTTGCGGAGCTGGGCGGCATGTACTCGCGCACGGCCGGCCAGTACGAAATGCTTCGCGACGCGTACGGACCCCTGGTCGCGTTCTGTTTCTCGCTCTGTAATGCCTGCGCGATCATCGCCGGCGGTACCGCGATCATTGCCATCGTGTGCGCCGAGAATATTTCCGCCGCCTGCGCAGGAACGCCGCTCTCGGGCACCGCCGCCATGCTGCTTCCGGCCGTGCTTCTTGCCGCGGTGACCGCGGCCAACATCGTCGGCGTGCGCTACGGCGCCGCCATCCAGAATCTTACCGTGGTGGCGAAGGTGGGAGCGCTCCTGCTCGTCACAGCGCTCGCCGTCTTTGTCGCACCCCACGTTGCAGACACGCCGCCCCCGCCGGCATCGACTTCCACGGCCATGCGACTTTTCTCGGGCCTCGTTCCCGCGCTCTTCGCGCTGGGAGGCGGCCACTACGCACTGTGGGTTGCCGGTGAGATGAAGAATCCACGCCGCGATGTTCCGTTGGCGCTGATTCTCGGGAATTCCATCGTGGTCGTCATCTATCTGCTCGCCAACTGGGCGTATCTGCACCTGCTCGGATACGACGGCGTCGTAAGCAGCAAGGCGCTCGCGGCCGATGCGGTTTCGACGGTGTGGCCGAACATCGGTGCCCGCTTGATTGCGGGAGCGGTGGCGCTGTCCGCGTTCGGCGTGCTCAACGTGCAGATTCTTTCCGGTCCGCGTCTGCTTTACGGCATGGCGCGCGACGGACGCTTCTTCACGCCGTTTGGAAAACCGCAGCCGCGCTTCGGAACGCCGGTGCTCGCGCTTTGTCTGGTGGGCGGCATTGCCGTCGCGCTGGTATTGATCGCGGGGAAAAATGCCATCGACAGATTGCTCACCGGCGTCGTGATTGTGGACGCGGTGTTCTTCGCGCTCACCGGAGCGGCCGTCATCGTGCTGCGCAAACGCCGGCCCCATGCCGATCGTTCCGTGCGTGTGCCGCTCTATCCCGTTATCCCGCTCGCCTTCGTTGCGACCGAGCTCCTGGTCATCTTCGGATGTTTCCAGTTCGATGCCACGCGCAACGCGGCATGGATCGGACTGTGCAGCATCGGCATTGCGGTAATCCTGTATGCCGCCTGCTTTCGCCGCGCGTCCCGCTAGAGAATTTTCCCGTCTGGTTATCTCCCACCCGTTCCGATTTTCAGGTTGCCCCTGACCTCGCTGACGCATGGAATTTAGGTCAGCACCCGACCCGATACACCCCGTCGCACAATTTCGAGCGTGCGCATTTCGCGTCCGTTCTCTCGTGCCGAGGAGGATCAGATGGTGAAGGTTCGGAAAATCAGAGAGCGCCTGCTCGCGCCGGTCGCAATTGCGACACTGGCGGGAGCGCTTGTGTTGTCATCCTCCGCGAATTTGCGGGCATCCGATGTTGGCGTACGCATGGGTTACTACTTCGATGCCGAAGCGTTCAGCGTCGGCATGGAGATGTTGCAATCCATCGGCGACCATCCGGGCGAGTGGTATTTCAATCCGAATATTGAGCTCGCTATGGGTGACCACACCGATCTGGCAGCGCTGAGCGCCGACTTCCACTATGACTTCGATACGAGCTCCAACACTGCCCTATGGGTAGGCGCCGGTCCCGGGTTACTCATCGTTGACCGGGACTTCGCCGACGACACCGACATCGATCCCGCGTTGAACCTTCTCGTGGGACTCGGTGCAAAGCAGGGCTCGTATCGCCCCTTCATTCAGGGTAAGGGTATCCTGTCTGACAACTCGGAAGCGGCCCTCGCCGTCGGTATCCGCTTCTAACGCGGCGGATACCATGCGTGGCGGCGGGTGTCTTCGGACACTCGTCGCCACGACTCACGAGGGTCCGCCACAATTCATCCGCACGTGGCGTGCGCCTTGCAGCTTCTCTTCCTTCCTGAGTAATTACCGGGCATGGTCGCGAGACGACGTGCGCGCATGACGGCGCATGATGCCCGCGAAGGAGGACGCATTGGGAACGCTTGGATGGAAACGCGACGAGTTCAAAATCACGCGGCATCCTTTGACATCAACGGCATTCGACCACTGGCTCACCCGCGACGGGAAACAAGTGCTGCGCGAAGCATTGCGAAACACGAGGCAGCGCTGGTTCTTCGGAGCGACACGTGCGCGCCAGCGGCTGTATGCGGACGCACGCAACGCGTTTCGTCCTCGCGGGACATTCTCGGATGCGATGAAGAAGCGCGCGGACGAGCTTCCCGCCGTGGTGCGATCGTGCGCCCTCGCCATCCGCAGGGGCGCTTTCGGACACATGAGCACGTTCGATTCCGAACACTGCGTGTGCGTGGTGCCGCGCTCCATCATTCAGAACGATTTTCGCGCGCACATGCTGAAAGGGCTGACGGGACTGCCGCAGGTCCAGGCCTTCCAGGGGCTCACCGATGAAATCGTGTCACAGGCCGCCATGGATGCGGAGGCCAGTCTGTTCCATTTCCTCGGCCGGCGCTCGCAGATAGTCGATTCAACCGGCCACGGGCTCATCCTCGAAGTGGATGCGCAGTTCCCGTGGAAACTGGGAGGATCGGAAGGGCACTACGTATTCGCGTGGACCAGCGATGAGCGCATGGATCTCAGCAGTCGTCGCGACCGCAAGCGTTTCCTCTCCGCCATTGCGGAGATGCGCGACGCGCAGAGTGTATACATGAAGCGCATGACACCCGCCGATGTGCAGGACCTGCGCACCGCCATCGACCTGCGCCGGCTCGCGGGATCACGAGGCGCGGGACATTCCGCCCATGCGCGGGTACGGATCGTGGCGGAAGCACGCGAGCCCGTGTTCAGCGACAGCGTTTCGTAGAATCGATGGGGTGGTGAGTGTAGGAGCGTTGAAGGGATAAAAAAGAGAGCCCGGTGTTTCTCGTCACCGGGCTCCAACGGGCACTGTACTTAACGTCGTCTTCTATTCTGCCAAGAGCTCGTTCAACGCTGCAAGCCTTTCCGACCAGAATTTTTTCCGTTGGTCGGCGTCGGCCTTGGACGGAAGCCTGGTGTGCTGCACACCGACGATTGACTTCTCGCCCTTCGCCTGGAAATACAACTCCACGCTTGTCCCATCCGGCATCTTGAAGCGCATCGACTTGTGCGGCGTCGCGCGGCTCACCGTGATTTTCTCGGGCAACCACTTCGCCCTGAGCTTCGCGGTGTTCCAGGCATCGAAGAGCTCGGCCACGGGCACCGCGTAGGTCTTGCTCTTCGAGGCTTCCCACCTGCCGTCGCGACGCTGGCCGCGGGCGCGCAACCCGCGAATGCGCTCGTAGCCGACGGTGACACACTGCGCCCACCACCCGTCGATCTTGTACTTCTTGTGCACGTGCGTTGCGATCTCGGTGTGGGTCTTGTCGATCGCACCCCACTTGTCGAGGACGTAAACCCACTTCTCCCATCCGCAACCGGTGCGCGCTTCCATGATGGCGTCGCTGGTGCCGGCGAGCTTTTCGAAGTCGGACTTGAGCGCGGACATCGCCTTCGCCGTGGAGGCCGACTTCGCTTTGGTGGACGTCTTGTTCTTTGTGACCTGGGCACGGGCGGCGGTGTAGCTTTCGCCCGTTTTCTTCATGCGGGAGCGCACAAGGCGCTTGAGGTCTTTGTTCGTAGGCATTGTTCGTCTCCTTTGGGCATGCCGTCGCAAGCACCCTCCGGCGGCGCATCGCGTCGGCGACCAAAGTCGACGATGTTTTATCCGGGAGTATGCCCCCCTTTGCCTCGCGAAAGTTCTCGCCGGAGGAGAACCGAAGAGGTTGGGCGCGGATAGATCGCCCGTGGAATGAGTATGGAGAAGACGAAACGGGATTTCAAGTGGTGAACAATGCGTCCTGTCGCACGGCCAGGGGCAGGCGGATGGTGAATGTCGATCCCCGGCCGGGGACGCTCTCGACGCAGAGGTTACCGCCGTGCGCTTCAATGATGCGGCGGCTGCTGGAAAGCCCGAGCCCCACGCCAGGGATGGTGCTCTTCGTCGCCGCGGTGCGCTGGAAAGGGGTGAAGATATTTTCGAGATCATTGGATTCGATGCCGATGCCTTCGTCGCTCACCGAAATCTCGATGTCACCGCCGCGCTGGCGGGCGACAACGGTCACCGACCCGCCGTTGGGCGAGTACTTGATGGCATTGGACAGGAGATTGTTCAGTACCTGCGAAAAGCGGGCACCGTCGCAGCGGCACGGCAGGGGATAGTGCGGGAGGTTCAGGTCGAGCTCATGAATGGTCGTGCCCGCGCGCTGCAGCTCCACCGCGTCGCGAAGCATGGGCCGCACATCCTGCGTCGCGAGTTGCAGATTGACGTGACCCGCCTCGACGCGCGTGGTGTCGAGTAGATCGCCCACCAGACGGTCGAGATTCTGCGTCTGCCTGAAGATGAGCTGCGCGGGTCCGCGATCTTCCGCGTCGCCTCTGCGCTTCAGGAGATCCGCCGCCATGATGATGGAGTGAAGCGGATTGCGGATATCGTGCGCGATCGACGCGATGAAACGCAGACGGTCCTGGCGGCGCTGCTCCAGACTCTCGGCCATGGAGTTGAACATGGAGCCGATGCTGCGGATCTCGCGCAGTCCGTGCACGCGCACGCGCGCAGCGGTGTCGCCGTCATTGTATCTCGCAATGGCATCACCGACGCTGATCAACGGCCCCGCCAGGAGCCAGAACGTCGCCAGAATGATTCCGGCGAGCAGGAGCCCGCCGCCCACAAATGAAGTCTTCGCCAGGATGGCAGCGTTCTCGTTCTGTCGCGCAATCTCCGCCGCGATGGCGCCGGCCTGCGAACGATTGATGGCAATGAAGCGGTCGATCGACGCAAACGCGTTGTCGAGATCGCGGCTCACGCGCAAGTACTTGTCGACCGGTGCCAGTCCGCTCTCTTCCAGTTTGTCGCGTGTCTCGAGATAGGAATCGATTTCGCGCGTCACTTCCTCGAGCAACGCCGCTTCCTCGGGGCTGTTGAGGTATTGCCGGGCGGAGGCCAGGTACTGGTGGATCTCGCCGCGTTCCACCTGGCCGTCGTGCTGGCGGGAGTTGTCGAAGCCGAGCTGGTTGAGAAACGAGCTCCGGTTGTGAACCAGCAAGCGGATCTTCAGGTCTTCCGCCGCGCCCACACTCTCGTGCGCCCTGGCGAGCTCACGCGCTTCCAGCTCGAGCAGGTCCGTCGTCCTGTCCAGCCAAAGGGACAGGACGCCAAAGAGCGCAAGCAGCAGCGCCCCCACAACAACAACTGCGGTTCTGAGGCTCATATGTGAACGAACGTACGATTTGGCCGGGCAGCATAGGAAAGAACCCCGGAGCGATGGGCCGGTTCCCATGGCACATTGGAAAAAATGGGAGCCGATCGGGGAAAGGATTAGCGCGTGTGCGCCCGGGCGCTACGGCGGGACCGCATCCCACTGTCACCGGTGACAGTTAACATAATCCTAGGACCGTA
>DATNGX010000209.1:0-3727 GCA_035605755.1 Candidatus Krumholzibacteriia bacterium | reverse complement strand
TGGAATGGCCGACGCCTTCTGGAGCTCGGAGATCAGGTGCAGGAGCGCCTGCGTGCGTCCCACCGCGAAGGCCGGGATCACGAGCGTGCCGTCGCGCGCCGCCGTGCGCTTGATGACACCGGCCAGCGCGTCACGCGGATTCTCGGCCGGATGTTCGCGGTCACCATAGGTCGATTCGCAAACCAGAATGTCGGCGTGCGGAATGGGGACGGGCGGATTCATCACCGGGTCGACGGGGCGGCCCACATCGCCGGAGAACACCACGCGAAACCCGTTCTGCATGAACGCCACCCACGCCGAGCCCAGAATGTGTCCCGCGCGCGAATAGCGAAAGGTGACGCCGCTGCCGAGATCGATATCGGTGTCGAACGGCACGGGCTCGAGGAGTTTCAGCGTCTGCTCGGCGTCTTCGCGCGTGTAGAGCGGAAGCACGGGATCGTGGCGGCCGACACCCTTCTTGCCGATGTAGCGCGCTTCTTCTTCCTGCAGGTGCCCCGAGTCCGGCAGCATGATGCCGCACAGCTCGGCGGTGGCTTCGGTGCAGTAGATGCGGCCGGTGTAGCCGCGTTTCATGAGCACGGGAAGGTATCCGCTGTGGTCGATGTGCGCGTGGGTGAGGACGACCGCGTCGATCGTCTTGATGTCGAAGGGCGGCTCTTCCCAGTTGCGCTGGCGCAGGTTTTTGAGGCCCTGGAACAGCCCGCAATCGACCAGGATGTTGCGATCGTCGATACGCAACATGTACTTCGAGCCGGTCACGGTCCCGGCCGCGCCAAAAAAAGACAGGAACATGGGCACCCCGTTTGTGCGTAAGAGTGGCGTGATTGTAATGCGGTCTGTGTCATGACTCAACGATCCATTGCGCGCCGCCACCGGGGTGATAGAATGGGCCCGCGCTGCCCATTTGCGCGATACCCGAGAGGAATCAGAAACCATGCAAAGATTGACCACGCTGGCGATTCTCGCAGCAGTCGCGCTCGCGGTGTCCGCTCGCGCGATTTCCGCGGGGACCATCCCCTCCTATTATCAGCACCTCGATTTCAACCTCACCAGCCCGACGGCGTTCACGCACGCGGGCGGCGGATACTTCAATCCGTCGGTGTATTCGATGATGCCGGGCGGCGAGGGCGAGGCGTACTGGAGCAATTTCGACCAGGACGACATCGGACGCTGGGGATTGTTCACCGGATTCAAGAATCTCGGATTCGGCGCGGTGCACAACCACGTGGAGCTGCCGGGCGGCGATGTCAGCGCGACCGACTATCGCGTCGCGCTCTCCGGCGGAACCCACGACGTGTCGATGGGTCTGGGTTACGGATGGTCGGGCGGTGACGACGAAGACGCGTTCGATCGCGAGCGCCTGATGCAGCTCGGGCTCACGTGGCGGCTCAATCATTTCATTTCCATCGGCGCCAATGAGACCTGGGGGCTCCAGGCGGGAGACCGCGGCGAGCTGGTGGACCTGGCGTTGCGTCCGCTGGGAAACGACCGCTTCACCGTGTTCGGCGATGTCGAGACTCACGTCACCGGCGGTGACTACGACGACAATATTCCGTGGAGCGCGGGTGCCATGCTCGAAGTCCCCGCGGGCCTCAAGATCATTGGCCGCGTTGCGGACTCCGACGACACCGAAAGCACGTGGAGCCTGGCGCTCGCGTATTCGTTCGGCGGCGGCTTCCACCAGGGCGTGATGCGCGGCTCGGTGCAGGAGCACTTCGATCACGAGAACAACGGCGATGTGACAACATATGGCCTGCGCTTCGGATATCCCGAGCGCTCGGATCTACTGAAGAAGCTCCACACGGACACGGGCTACCTGCAGATGAATCCGCGCGGCTCCATCGTCTACTCGCGCTATCGCTTTTTCGATTCGCGTGTGTCGCTCGAGAATATTCTCGATTCCATCGACGATGCCCGCACCGACGACCGCATCGCCGGTATTGCGCTCAATCTCTCGGGATCGCGGTTCACGCGCGGCCAGTCGTGGGAGATTCGCGCGCGTCTCGCCGACTTCAAGGCGGCGGGCAAGCACGTCGTCGTATTCATCGACGAGGCCGTGCAGTCGACGTACTACATCGCCAGCGTGGCGGATCACATCGTGATGGATCCCGAGGGCATGCTGCTCATGCCCGGTTATGTGCTGGGACGCACATACATCGCGTCGATGCTCGAGAAACTCGGCGTCGGCTTCGAAGAGTTCCGCTTCCTCAAGTACAAGAGCGCGGTCGAGAACTACGCGCGCCATGACATGAGTGAGGCCGACCGCGAGCAGCGCCAGGCGCTCGTCGATCAGTACTACAACACCTACCGCGACGACGTGGCCGGGAGCCGGAACGTCAGCGCGGCCACCGTGGACACATGGATCAACGACATGGGCGTGTTCACCGCGAAGAGCGCCCTCGACAACAAGCTCGTGGATCAGCTCGGTCGTTGGGACGAAACCAAAGAAGCGGTGAAGAAGCTCGAAGGCGGGCGCAAATCGTTCGTGAGCAATGTGGCGCTGGCCGATCGCTGGTATCCGTCCAAGCAATGGGGCGAGTCGTCGAAAATCGCCGTGGTCTACGCCATCGGCGAATGCGACATGGATCGCGGCATCAACGCGCGCCGGCTCGAGAAAATCCTGCGCGGCCTGCGCGACCAGAAAGACGTGAAGGCCGTGGTGCTCCGCGTCGATTCACCCGGCGGGAGCCCGATGGCCTCCGATGTGGTCGCGGGCCAGATGCGCGAGCTCATGAAGCGAAAGCCGGTCGTGGTGTCGCAGGGCGACGTCGCGGCGTCGGGCGGCTACTGGCTCTCCATGTGCTCGCACGCCATCGTGTCCGAGCCCACGTCCATCACCGGATCCATCGGCGTGATTGCGGGCTGGGCCTGGGACAAGGGCCTCGGCAAGAAGACGGGGATGGAAGGCGACTTCGTGAAACGGGGCGAGCACGCCGACGCGTTTTTCGCGCTGCGCCCGCCCTACCTGCCGGTCGCGATTCCGTACCGCGCCGTCAACGAGAAGGAGCGCAAGGTCGTGCTCGACACCATGAAGGAGCTCTACGACCGCTTCGTCAATTCCGTGGCGGCGAACCGCAAGATGGACGCCGGCAAGGTGGAATCGCTGGCGCAGGGCCGCGTGTGGACCGGCCTGGAAGCGAAGAACAACGGGCTGGTGGATCGAATCGGCGGACTTCAGGACGCCATTCAGATTGCGCGCGAGATGGCGAAGCTCCAGCCCGCCGACGAGGTGAAAGTCGTCGAGTATTCATCGTCGAGCGGGCTCATCAAGCTCGACCTCCCCATTCCGGGGCTCGGCTCGTCGGTCGCGGCTCTGCCCGCGCTGTGGTCGTATGACTGGAGCGCAGCCCTGCTCGCCTTCCCGTGGCAGGACAACGCCGCGCGCGACGAAGAAACCGAGGACTACGGTGTCACCTATCTGCGCCACATGATGACGTACAACGGCAAGGCGCAGTGCATGCTGGCACCCGACATGATTCCGCAGGAAGCAGGGAAGTAGAGCGGACCGGCTTGCACCGGCCCGCTCTTTGAGGCGTGACTACTTGAGAAGCACCGCGCGCGCGATCCTCTCGCCCGCGGGTGTCTTCACGCTGATGAAGTAGATTCCCGACGCGACGGCATTCCCGCCGTCATCGCGGCCGTTCCAGCGCAGTGAAGCCGGGCCCGCCGCGAAGGGCTCATTGCGCGCCAGCGTGCGAACGCGCGCACCGCTCACCGAGAACACCTC
>DATNGX010000208.1:0-10649 GCA_035605755.1 Candidatus Krumholzibacteriia bacterium | reverse complement strand
CTCGCCGTGGCCAGCTCGTCCCTGGCATTGAAGCGCCACTCACCACCCACCTGCTTCACCTCGAGCGGCACGTCGTGGCGCGCCTGTGAATCGGTGCGGTACAGCGCGAGCGTCTCGCCTTCGTAGTGCTGCAGAACGCCTGATATCGAGACGTGGCGCCGCTCCACACTCACATTCGCGCGCAGCACGGCGAGGGCCGCCACATTGGTATCGAACAGCGTCAGCACATCGGCCAGAAATGCTTCGCGCGTCGAGCTGGATTGTCCCGTGGAACCGCCGAGCAGGACCGTCGACATGATGCGCGTCGAGCTGCCGCCGGCGGCGCGAAGCGCCGTGGCGCGAATCTTGAGCCCGCCGTCCTTCACCAGAAACGCCGCATTCCCCAGGGGCGCCAGCACACCGACGTAGCTGTTGGCGTCGCCGCCATTGTCGTACGAGAACTGGTGGGTGCCCATGAACAGATTGCCAGCCGTGCTCCACTGCAAAAGATTGCCGAACGAGTTTCCGGGTGTGAACGTGCAGCTGAAGTGCGTCCAGAATGATTGCTGCACAGCGTTGCCGGCCCCCAGCGACGGATCCATGTACTGGCCGAGACGATTCCCTTCCACGTACACATCGCCGCCGTTGTCCATGAACGCGATGAGTCGTGTGAGCTCGGGATCGGTGAGATTCACAGCGCCGCTCTCAAACCCGCCCACCAGAAAAACGCCGCGACACCCGGTGAAATCAACCGGCACCACATCTTCCACGCGAACCGTCGCACCCAGGTTGCGCAGCGCATCGGCGATGGGCTGCTCCTGGCCGTCGCGCGGCAGATAATCGTCCTGCACGCCGTCGAAAGGCGCGCGGCAGCCGTCGCGGTCGATGACGAGCACCCACGGCACCGAGGGTTTTGCAGCCGGAGGACGCTTCGCGCTGTATGCGAATGAATTCTCCGAGCCCGCGCTCTGGTTTACCTGGTACACGAGCAGGATCGAATCACACTGCGCCCAGTCCGCGAACGTGGTCGAGTCGACCGGCGTCGAGAATTGCGAATAGAACGACGTCGTGCGCGTCGCCACACCGCCCTTCCACTTGTTGATGGTGAGAATTGTCGAGCTCAGGAACTCGGGATAGATCGAGAGCTTGAGCGGACCCGAGTGCCCGTCGCCGTCGAGCATTGCATAATTGGCACCGAGCTCGGCGGGCGGATGGATCGACACGTACAGGGTTTCCGGATAGCAGCGGGTCAGGTGCTCGACCACCGTGGTGTAGTAGTGCGAGCCTTCCTCGTAATGCTGGCCGTCATCGCGGCTGCCCGCCCAGTAATTGAAGGTTCCAAAGTCGATGAAGGTGTCGAGGAAATTGGTGCCGTATCCCGCCAGCGCCTCGTCGAACGCGTCGCGCGGGTTGGGGCCCTGCGTCGCGGCGCAGCGCGCGAGCGTGTTGGTCATGATGCCGTCGCCGTGCTTCTGGGTGAGATAGAACGCCCACGGCACATTGGAATACGTCTGCAGGAAGAGTCCGCGCTGCGGCTGGCGGAAGAACAGGCGCGTGGTAGGCCAGTGCACGTTGGCGTCCGGATAGGCGCGGTCCTGCACCCAGGTGGAAAACATTTCCAACAAGCTCGTGCTCTCGTAGCGGTCATACACGATCTGCATCGTGTGATAGACCTCGTGCGCCGTGATGGGAAGCCGTCGCGTCGTACCCATGGTGTCGACGAGCTCGATCCACGAGTTGAATGAATTCGTGTAGGGGGCGCCGACGTTGGTTTCCGGATAGGTGGTGCCGTACGCGCTTCCCATCACCGTGTACGGGCGCAGATAGATGTCTGTGCGCGCATCGCCGCCACTGGTGCCGTCGGGCAGCGGGGCAAGCGTCGAAAGCGTATCGACGAGCAGCCGGTACGTGCGCTCGGCCGCGTCGCTCACACTCTGCGCGTACGTCGCGAGCGAATCACCGTAATAATGGACAACGTAGTGGGGGGAGAACGTCTTGAAAGTGCCGTTGGGCGGCCGCACCACAAGGACCTGATGCTCGCCCGGTCCGGCGGGTTCCAATGTGTGCCAGGTACCGCACGGATCGGCGTCGCCGCGGCCGGCGGGAAGGGGCGCGGAGGCACCCGAAGCGTGAACCGCCCACAGGCTGAACGCCGTCGTTGCCAGCAGAAATGAAATGGTCCGGGAAAGGTGTGGCATGCAGCGGTCGCTAAAACCCCGGGGCGCGGAGCGGTCGCGTCGATGCATCAATGATAAGGAGTTGGGCGGACGGCGGTAAAGCCGAAATTACGGGGTCGCGGCGAGCTTCCGCACCTTCTCGGCCACGTCGCGGAAGGTGACATCGACGACGTAAACGTCCTCGAAAAAGGTCCGCGCATTGGCGAGGTCGCCGATCATCTCGTGCGCGAGGCCGAGGTTGTACTTGATGCCCAGCGAATCCTCGGTGTCGCCGCCGATCAGCGAGAGTCCCTTGCTGAGCTGCCGGATCGCGAGCTGCGGCTGGTTCTGTTTGATGAAACACTGCCCGATCATCTCCAGGCACTTCACCTGGAACTGCGGAGATTTCGCCGCCAGCTGGTATTCGCGAATGGCTTCGGTGTGCAGATCCATCTCAATGTACGCCATGCCGAGATCGTAGTGGCTGCGATAGTCGGTTTCGCCGGAGTCCCCGCCCTCGTCATCGGTGATGAGCGCGGAGACGTGGAAGCCCGAGCCGTTGGCGCCCGACGCCGACGGCGTCTTCGCCGCCTGGGGTGCGGGTTGCGCGGGTGGTGCCGTGGGCGCCGGCTGGGGCGGAGCCGTGGGCGTTTCGATGGTCGCCACGCTGGTGGCCACCGGCTCGACGGCGGGTGCTTCGGCGGCACCCAGAACGATGGTTCCTACCGGATCAGCAATCGGTACCGCGGGAGCCGGCGCGGGTTCCGCCTGGGCGGCCGGTGCCGCAGGCGCGGGGGGCGCTTCGGTCGCGGGTACGGCTCGCGGCTTGGCCTCGCCGGCGGAACCGCGGGCGAGGCGCAGCAGATAAAGATCCCGTTCCGACGGGCCGCCGGGGGCCGCGCCGGCGGGCTGCGGAGCCGGTGCGGCCGGGGACCCGGTCGGCGTCGTACGGGATGTGGTGTCGACCTGAATGCGCTCGCCCTCGGTGTGCGATTTGGTCCAGAGATTGTCCTCGGTGATCACCGTGCGGCTGTTCTGATCCCCGCCCTGGGTCTGGAGTGCCGCAAGCTTCGCCGACAGGCCGAGCTTTTCGATCTCGGCGCGCGCGCGCTCGGCGCCCGCGCTGTCGCGATTCTTCTCGCACGCCACCACGACTTTCACGAACACGTCCGCGGCCTCGTCCTTGAGCGCATGCCCGAGAAACGCGTTGGCCAGTCGTTCCAGCATCGTCGGCGAATCCAGCACATCCTCGACGATGGGTTTGGCGAGACTCTGGAATGCTTCCGCGCTGAACGCGTTGCCGGCGGCCTTGTCGAGGAACTGCTGGTAGTACGATTCCGCTTCCTTGCTCAGTCCCTGGCGGCTGCGGATGAAACCCAGCTTGGCCAGCGCTTCGCCGCGCGCCGGCAAGACGCGCAGTACTTTCTTGGCCACGGCCACGGCGTTGTTGTGCAGCCCCACGCGCACGTATTCGTCGCACGCGCGAATGAACGCGTCGTAGGCCTCGTTCTTCTGGTTGGTCTTGAGGTAGAGATCGGCGAGCTCGTTGTGCAAATTCGGATTGCTCTGGTCGAGCTCGACCAGGCGCTTGTATTCCTTGATCGCGTTCGGCCAGTCCTGGTCGCGAACGTAATCGAGCGCTTTCTTGCGGATGATTTGTGCCTTGCTCACGTCAGCCCTGCTGCTACACCTGCGAAGTGTCCCACGCCGAACCGGCCACGTACACGCGCGCGACCGGGTTTACACCAAAATGATTCGCCACCTCGCGATGATCGTCCGCGTTGAGCACGATGAAGTCGGCGCGCTTGCCGGCTTCGAGGCTTCCCACCTCGCGCTCGCGGCCGAGCACGAACGCGGGGTTGTACGTCGCCATCGCGATGGCCTGGGCTGGAGAAAAGCGCATGTGCGAGCACGCGATGTTGATCATCATCGGCATCGACTCGCACGTCGAGCTGCCCGGATTGAAATCGGTTGCGATGGCGAGCCGCATCCCCGCCGACCACATTGCGCGCGCCGGCGCAAAGTCGAGTGACGGGAGCCCGAAGCTCGTCCCCGGCAAGAGAACGCCGAAGACACCCGCAGCAGCCATCGAGTTGATTCCCTCCGGGCCAATTTTCTTGAGGTGATCCGCGGATGCCGCGCCTATTTCCGCCGCAAGGACGGCCCCACCCGTGTCGGTGAGCTCTTCGGCGTGTATCCGCGCCTTCAGTCCAGCCCGCTGCCCGGACCGCAAGATTCGTTCCGTTTCTTCCCTTGAGAACGCCCCGGTTTCGCAGAAGACGTCGTTGAACTCGGCCAGATTTTCCCGCACCACGGCGGGGATCATGACGTCGGTGAGCAAACGAACGTAATCCTCGCGCTTCTCGCGGTATTCCGGCGGTATGGCGTGGGCTCCGAGGAAGGTGGGAACGATGGTGACAGGATACGCGCGCGATAGCGCGCGAATGACCCGCAACTGCTTCATCTCATTCTCGAGATCAAGTCCGTAACCGCTTTTTATTTCAATGGTTGTCGTACCATGACGGATCGCACTCTCGAGCCTGACCATGGACCGGGTAAGAAGCTCCGACTCGCCCATCGCGCGCAGGTGGGAAACGCTTTTTGCGATACCGCCACCGCGGGCGGCAATCTCGGCGTAAGGGGTTCCCGCCACCCGCCATTCGTACTCATCGAGCCGGTACTGCGCGAACACCAGGTGAGTGTGGCAGTCGACAAAACCGGGGAGCACGACCTGCCCCTGCGCGCTGACCGCCCGGCAATCCGCCGCAGGCTTCACCGCGCGCAGGACTTCGTCACGCGTGCCCGCTGCCACGATACGGCCCGCATGAGCCGCGAGTGCTCCGTCTTTGACGATGCCGATGTCACCGAGCGACTCGCCGGTGCGAGGTCTCCCGTCACCGCGCACGGTGACGAGCTCGCTGATGTCGGTGACGATGAGATCCGCGTTGAGCGCCGTCATGACGTCTTCGCGTTGTCGCTGTCGAGCATGGGAATCCGAACACCGTCGCGGCGCGCCGCTTCGATCGCGAGCGGATACCCGGCGTCGGCGTGACGCGCGATTCCCATTCCCGGATCGCCGGTGAGGCAGCGCTCGATTTTTCCCGCGGCCTCCGGAGTGCCGTCGACGAGCACGGCCAGTCCGGAGTGGATGGAAAGTCCCATGCCCACGCCGCCACCATGGTGCACGGACACCCAGGCGGCGCCGTTTACTGCGTTGAGCAGTGCGTTGAGAATGGGCCAGTCGGCCACGGCATCGCTGCCGTCGCGCATGGCTTCGGTCTCGCGGTACGGACTCGCCACCGACCCGCTGTCCAGATGATCACGGCCGATGATGACGGGTGCGGACACCTTCCCTTTCGCAACCAGATCGTTGAGCGCCGCGCCGAAGCGCGCGCGCTCGCCGTACTTGAGCCAGCAGATGCGCGCCGGCAACCCCTGAAACTGCACGCGCTCGCGCGCAAGCTCGATCCAGCGCTTCAACTCTTCACGCTCCGGGAAAAGCTCGAGCACGAGATCGTCAGTGACGGCGATATCACGACTGTCGCCCGACAGGGCGACCCACCGAAAGGGGCCATAGCCTTCACAGAACAGATCGCGGATGTACGCGGGAACGAAACCCGGAAACGCGAAGGCGTCCTTGTACCCGGCGCCCTGGGCCTCGCCCCGAATGTTGTTGCCGTAGTCGAACACGACTTTTCCGGCGCGCTGGAAGCCAACCATCGCTTCGACGTGCTTGACGATCGACGCACGCGAACGCTCGAGATATCCGGCGGGATCGCGCTTTCTGAGCTCGGCAGCCTGCGCGACGTCGAGCCCCTGCGGAACGTAGCCATTCAAAGGGTCGTGCGCCGAGGTTTGATCCGTCACCACGTCGACTTCGAAACCGCGCCTTAATATCTCAGGAAAAACATCAGCGGCGTTTGCAACGAGGCCGATGGAAAGGGCCTTTTTTTCGCGCTTCGCTCCGCTCGCGCGTGTTAATGCGTGCTCCAGATTGTCGCTCATCACGTCGAGATAACGGGTGTCGAGACGCTTCTGAATGCGTGACGGATCCACGTCCACGCACAGCGCCACGCCACCGCACATCGTGATGGAAAGCGGCTGCGCGCCACCCATGCCGCCCAGTCCGCCCGTCAACACGATGCGCCCTTCCAGCGACGAATTGAATTCCTTGCGTGCGCATGCCGCGAAGGTTTCGTACGTGCCCTGCAAAATTCCCTGCGTGCCGATGTACATCCAGCTGCCCGCCGTCATCTGGCCGTACATCGCCAGCCCCTTCCCTTCCAGCTCCCAGAAGTGTTCCCACGTGGCCCACTTCGGCACCAGCAGCGAATTGGCGATGAGCACACGCGGTGCGCCCGGGTGCGAGGGAAACACCGCGACCGGCTTGCCCGACTGCACGAGCAGCGTCTGGTCGTCGCCGAGATCGCGCAGCGTGTCCACGATGGCGTGGAACGCCTCCCACGTGCGCGCCGCCTTGCCGCGCCCGCCGTACACCACGAGGTTTTTCGGATCCTCGCCCACTTCGTTGTCGAGGTTGTTGCACAGCATGCGCAGGGCGGCTTCCTGTGCCCATCCGCGACAACTCAGCGCGCGGCCGCGCGCAGCGCGAATATTTCCCGGCACAAAACGACTCATCATGCTCCTCAGTTGCTAACCAGAGACAAAGAGCGGTCCAACCGCCGCTTCGACCGCACCAAGAATCACACCACTGTTGGCTCGTGTCTCGAGCGCAGCGATATGGGGCGTCAGCGACGTATCACGTTCAATGAATGGAACGGCGGCGCGCACTGCTTGATGCGCGGCTGCTGTTCCTTTTCCGGGTTTCAGTGGTTCATGAAAGTCTATCGCCTGCGCGCCGCACAACAATTCGACCGCGACCACGCGCGCGACATTGTCGAGCACGCGCGTGAGCTTGAGCGCCGCGATGCTTCCCATGCTCACGTGATCCTCGAAACCCATCGAGGTGGGAATGGTGTCGACCGATGCGGGATGCGCATGCACCTTGTTCTCGCTCACCAGTGCGGCGGCCAGATACTGCGCAATCATGAAGCCCGAATTGAGCCCCGGATCCTGGATCAAGCAGCGCGGCACGCGCTCACCGTCGCCGCTCATGAGCTGGTCGACCCGTCGCTCCGAGATGGACGCAATCTCGCAGCAGGCAATGGCCAGCGCATCGAGCGCGAACGCCATGTGCTGGCCGTGGAAGTTTCCGCCCGAGATGACGTCGCCGTCCTCGGGGAACACAATCGGGTTATCTGTCACCGCGTTGATCTCGCGCACCACCCAGGTCTCGATCCAGGCGAGCATGTCGTCGACCGCGCCCAGAACCTGCGGAATGCAGCGGAAAGAATACGGGTCCTGCACGCGCGGGCAGTCCTTGTGCGACAGAACGATGCCACTCTTCTCGTGCAGGCGCCGGAACGCTTCCGCCACGCGCGCCTGGCCCGGATGCGGCTTGAGCTGGTGGATGCGCGCGTCGAACACACGGTCCGTGGCCTGGAAGGCCTCGAGCGACATGGCGGCCGCGGCCATCGACGTGCCGAGAAGGGTGCGTGCGCGAAGACACTCGCGCACGCCGATTGCGCTCATGAACTGCGTGCCGTTGATGAGCGCGAGCCCCTCTTTGGGCCGGAGCGCGTGCGGCTTGAGGCCCTCGGCGGCCAGCGCTTCGCGCGCGGGCGCCGTTCTTCCCTGGTAAAGCACATCACCTTCACCGACGAGCGCGAGCGAAAGGTGTGCAAGCGGAGCCAGGTCGCCGCTGGCGCCGACCGATCCGTAGCACGGCACCACCGGCGTGATGTCGCGTTCGACCAGATCGAGAATGAGCCCGATCAGCTCTGCTGACGCTCCGGAAAAACCGGCCAACAGCGAGTTGGCACGCAGCACCATCATCAATCGAACCGTGTCGCGGTCGAGCGGCTCACCCGCGGCCGTTGCGTGACTGCGCAGGAGATTGTGCTGCAGCTCGGCCGCGTGTTTCGCGTCGATATGGACGCGCGCGAATTTGCCGAAGCCGGTGTTGATTCCGTAATGCGGAGTCTCGTCCGCGGCCACGCGCGCGCAGAAATCGGCGCACGCGCGCACGCGCGTCAAGGCGTCCGCGGACGGCGCCACGCGAACGCGGCCGGCCAGAAATTCAGAAAGGTCGTCGAGACGGAGCGAGTGCCCGTCGATGGAGAGCGTGCGCATGCGGTTATATTAGCATTGCAGTGCGCACCCTGTTATCAAAAGTTCTGCTCCAGGAGCACGTGCACCTTGGTCTGGCGCAGCGACAATCCGTCGCTCACCGCAAAGCTCAAATCCAGCCTTCCCACGCGCGATAGACTGCGCACGCCAAAACCGTAGCCGGTGAGCCCGGTGCCGTCGATGAGCGTCGCGCCCGCGGCCTGCGGGGTCTCCTGGCGCACGTAACCCGCGTCCACGAAGACATAGAAACCGTCGCGCGGCGAGCGGCCGAGCCGCAATTCGTTGCGCGCGTACGCGACGCGCCGGCCGTGGAACTGATTCTCGCGGTAGCCGCGCACGGTGCGCGCGCCGCCCACGTAGAATTGCTCCGAGAGCGGCACGTTCTCTTCGTCGCTCTGGAGCCATTCCAGATGACCATCCACCGCGACGTGGAGGCTGCGCCACGCCGGGAACAGAACTCCGGCGTTGCCGTCATAGATGGTCTGGCCCACATCGCCCGGGCCGGTCGCGTCGTCGCGGTAGGAGTTGTGCTTGAACGCGAAGGTGACATTGGCGCCGAGCCGCGCGAGCTTTCCGGCACGATCACTTCCCCACATCGCACTGGCGCCGGTTTTTACGCGCCAGCGCGACGAGCGCAACAGATCGCCCTCGCTGAACACGTTGCGATCGCCGTAGCCCGCCAGCGTGAAGCCGAGCAGGGTTCCCGCCACGCGTCCGAGCCCGCGCTCGGCTTCGATGCCCGCCGATTGCCACGTGTAGAGTGTATCCTGCCCCACCTGCTCGAGGCGCACACCCAGCCCCAGGCGCCGCCCCAGAAAGAGCCGGTCGCGGTAGCGAATGTGCGTTTCGTTGCGACCCACGCCATCGTTGTTCCACGTCGCGCCGAAATCCTTGAGCGAGCCGCCGATATTGTTGAGCTCGAGCTGCACGAAACCGCTCAGCACCCGGTCGGTGTTGTCGGAGGCCGATGCGTAACCGAGCGCGGCCGCAAAGATGTGGGAACGCGCGGGCTCGTTCACGTGCAGCACGGCATCCACTCCGCTCCCGTCGGCGGACATGCGCACGGTGGGATAGGCGACGTCCGTAAACACGCCGCTCGCCACCACGCGCAGATACGCGTCTTCCAGAAGCTGCGACCTGTACTGCGTTCCGGGCTCGATGCCAGCGATCTTGACCGCGAGCTCGGGCCGTGTCTTCTTGAGGCCTTCGACCACGACCGACTCCACGCTGCGCGTGGTGCCTTCCACCACGTACAGCGACACGTCCACCGCGGCGCTGTCGCGGTCCACGCCGATGGAATCCACCCACACTTCGACGAAGGGATAGCCGTCGGCGTCGTAGTTCGAGAGCAGCGATTCCATGCGCGCGGTGAAACGGTGGGGATCGAACGGCGTGCCCGGCACCAGGCCGAGCTGTCGTGTCACCTCGTCGCGCGAGAAGTGCGTTGCGCCGTGAACGTACGTGCGACGGACGCGCGCCGGGGCTCCTTCGTCAACCACCACGGTGTACGACGAATCACTCTCCATGCGCACGTTCATCGACGCAAAGAGCCGACCGTTCTTGAGGTATTCCTCCTGCAACGCGCGCAGGGACTTTTCGGAAGGAAATCCGCCGGCCTTGAGAACCGACACCGCGCGCTCGGACGAAATGCTCTGAGTTCCCAGGACACGCAGCACCGGCGCGCCAGCGCCGGCGTTCGCCGCCCATGCCGCACACAGCATCCACGCTGCTACGAAGGTTATGGAATGTCGTTTCATAGGTCTTAGAAATAAGCTCGCGTCTCGAGCCTGAAATCGTGCTCGGTGACACGCTTGCCGGAGAACACTTCTTCGTTGCGCCCCGAGTAGGTGGCGTAGATGGAAATCATCTTCGATATGCGGAAATTCGGCGTCAGGCTCCAGTGGTGCGCGCGTCCTTCGCGCGCGAAGACGAGCGGCTTGACCAGCGGGCCGTTGTCGTCGTCCTTGACCTCCGCGAGCTCATACGTGCCGAACACGTTGATCTGATCCGCCACTCTCCACACCAGCCGCGGCTGAAACTTGAGCGAGCGCTGGGCCGCGCCGGAAAGGTCGTCCTTTTGATCTTGACCGCGGAAATCGAGGTCGAGATTGGCGCCGGGGTGCACCACCACGCCCACACCGACCAGACCGTTCCACGCACCCACATCATACGTGCTCCCCGTTCCCACCGGCAGGCCCTCGCCTTCGCGCTGGATGATATTGCGGCCGCCTTCCAGAGTGCCGGTCAGGCGCGCCGAGATGGAGCGCGAGAAGCGCAGCGCCTTCTCGCTCGAGAAGGTGTTTTCGCGTACGCCTTCGAAGCGGT
>DATNGX010000207.1:0-4960 GCA_035605755.1 Candidatus Krumholzibacteriia bacterium | reverse complement strand
GTCTGCATATTCGTGGAAACGAATTGACCCTGCTGCGTAGAGGTCTTCGCCGTCGGGGCACAGATAGATGTTGGCCAATTCCTCGTCGTGAATAACCTGTGACGTGGATCCCGTGATCTCGACAATACGCCCATAATCTGCGGCGAACAGACGACCGGATTGTGTCATCGCCAGAGACGTGAAGGACGCGGTCGAGTCAACAAGCGTCGTGGACCATTCGGAACCATCGAAGCGATAAATGGCGCCGTAACGACCCGCGGTCGCCAAATCCGTTGACGACCGGCCGGACATCGGGAAGGGATACTCGACTACTCCCGGCAGAACCACCGGCGCCCACGAGTCTCCGTCAAAGTGCGACATGCCTTGGTAGCCAAGCGCGTATATATCCATTGGGGAGGTTCCCCACAACTCGACGCCACGACGCTCAAAATTTGTGATGTCGATCCATTTGTCGTTCTTTCGGATGAACGTTCTGTTTCCATCGGTCACGGCCATTTCGCCGTCAGGGAACGCGATTCCCGTGTGAAAACCCGAAACGTTTTCGGGAAGCGAAACCGGGTTCCATTTGCTTCCGTTGTAGTGGAGAAGGATGGTTCCGAAAGCGTACAAGTCGTCCGCTCCAGTGCCCGTGACGCGCTCAAAGAACGCGTCGAGCGACAGCAATTCACCGTGATATTCCGGCGTCGCGTGCGTGCCGGTGGAAGAAACCGGATCGTCGCTGCAGGACGAAACCAGCAGCGCAAACGCTATTGCGGTGAGAAAGAGGAGCGAAGATTTCATGTAATTGCGCGGCGCGAGAGGGGACGCGGCTCTTCACATGATAACTGATTTGGGAGGCGTCGTGGGGGTCAACCGGAGCGCTCGTCGAAGGCTCTGGCGGCGGACTCGAGCTCGTTGGTGGCTTTCTCCAGTTCGCCGTAGGCCCATTCGATGCGGGGACCGACGTCGCTCGACTTCTTGGACAGTTTCGCAATGGTGGCCGCGTCGCCGCTGGCCGAGGCCTCCGCCAGTGCGGCAAACGCGACATCGCGCTCGCGTTCGAGCGACACGATGAGTGCCTCGAGATCCGCCACACGCTTTTCCAACGGACCGATCAACCTGGCGCGCTCCTGCACCAGCCTGGCGCGCGCCTGACGCTCGGCTTTGCGGTCGGCCGGGTTTTGCGGCGGGGCAGGTTTCCTGGCGGGCGCGGGTTCGGGATTCACGTGTACGTGGACGTTCGCAACGCGCGCTTTGGTGGGTGCGGCGCCGAGCTCGTCTTCGTCGCTTTCCCATCCCACGGTGTCGAGGAAGTCCTGGTAGCTGCCGTCGAACACGCGCGCGCGCCCGCGGTCGAACACCACGAAGCGGGTGGCGAGCGAGTGCAGGAACATTTCGTTGTGGGTCACGATCACGACCGCGCCTTCGAACGCGTCGATGGCGGCGAGAAGCGAGTCGCACGAGTCCATGTCGAGGTGGTTGGTGGGCTCGTCGAGGAGCAACAGGTTTACCGGCGTGACGATGAGCTTGCCGAGCATGACGCGCGACTTCTCGCCCCCGGAAAGCACGCCGATCTTCTTCAGTCCCGCGTCGCCCTCGAACATCATGACGCCGGCGATGTTGCGCGCCGTCTGGTACAGACAATTCTTGTCGGCGCTCTGGATCTCGGCGATCACGGTGTTCTTGTCGTGCAGCGTGTGCACGTTGGTCTGGGCGAAGTATCCGCTCACCGCGCGCGGATGGTTGGTGACGGTGCCGTGGCGCGGCGGCAATTCTTCCGCCAGCACGCGCAGGAGCGTGGACTTGCCGCGCCCGTTGGGACCGATCACACAGATGCGGTCGTGGTCGTGGATTTCCAGGTTCAAGTTCGAGAAGAGATCGTCTCCGCCCTCGTATCCGAACGACAGGTGCGAGACGCGCTGCACCACCTTGGCCGGAAAGGGCGCGGCGCTGAAGGCAAAGTCCAGAGTCTGGATGCGCGCCAGCGCGTCGAGGCGCTCGTGCTTGGCAAGCATCTTGATGCGTGACTGCACGCGCGTGGCCATGGTGTTCTTGGCGCGGAACCTGTCGATGAAGCGCTCGATGTCCTTGCGCTTGCGCTCGTCGTTGGCACGCGTCTTCTCGTAGACCTCTTCTTCCTGCAGGATCTGCTCGTAGATCTTCGACGTGTCACCCTGGATCTTCTTCGCTTTCTGGCGATGGATCGCGACGGTGTGGGTGATCACCTTGTCCATGAAGGAGCGGTCGTGGGTGATGAGCATGAGCTCGGTCTTCCACTGCATGAGAAAACGCTCGAGCCAGCGAATCGACACGATGTCGAGGTAGTTGGTGGGCTCGTCCAACAGCAGAAGGTCGGGCTCCGAGACCAGCACGCGCGCGAGATTGAGGCGAACCTGGAATCCACCCGAGAAAAGCCCGGGAGCGCGCGTCATGTCGTCCTTGCTGAAACCCAGACCGAAGAGAATGGTTTCCACGCGCCAGGTCTGGTCGCGCTCGGCCTCGGGGAGCCCGAGCGAGACTTCGTCGATCACGTTGGGCTTGCTGAACTTGATGTGCTGGTCCAGGTGCCCGATGCGATAGCGCCTGGGAATGATGATGTCGCCGGAGTCGGGATGGACCTCGTCGAGCACCATGCGAAATATCGTGGTCTTGCCGTGGCCGTTGCGACCGACAAGCCCCACGCGTTCGCGGCGGTTGAGCGCGAAGGAGAGGTCTTCGAACAGAACCTGGGCGCCGAAACTCTTGGTAACCTTGTTGAACTGGATCATGTTGTTATTGCGTTCGCGTCAGGAGGCACGCGGATGCGTTGACACCTTCGATGCCGGCCACGACACGATACCCTTCACGTTGAAAACCGGCAATGATGAGGCGGTCATCACCGGGAACCATGTGCCCGAATATCAACCACAAAGACGGCGGCCCGCCGCCCAGCGTCTGCGCGATGCTGGCGAGCTTCCTGTGCTCGTCGAAGTTACGCATCCAGCGCCCGTAAAACACATTGGAATCGTGACAATACGACGGCGGCTCCTGGTCGTGCCAGCACGACAAGCACCACGTCGCCGGCAGTCCGTCGCGCTTCACCACGTCGCGCGCGTAGTACGCGAATGCCGGCGCCGCACCGTAATAAACGTACGTGGGCTCGGAGTCCTTGCGGCTCTCCTGCCAGAAGCGCGCGATCCCGCGCATGTCTTCGGTCTCGGGCCACGCACCCGACGGATCTTTGTACACGCGGTCGCGCAGAGACCGATTGGGCAGAGAATAAACATCTATAATGAGGAGAGCCGCAAACCCGGCAATGCTTGCCCACTGCAGCCATTTCCACCGCGGTGCCACCACCGCCGTGGCGATCGCACATATAATGAGGGGAGTCATGACCAGGCCCCAGCGATACCCCATCGGGAACACGCCCATGGCATCGGCCGCCGCGTAGGCGTTGATCGCCACCGCGAACCAGATCAACAGCCGCGGTGCGCGCCAGATCGCGACCACCATCAGAAACATGGCCGGAGCCACCACCAGGGCGGGCGGCACGTGCGTGTGCGGCCAGCCCGTGAATTGGAACGCGAGCAGCTCGCACGCCATGGTCCATTTTTGCCGGATGATTCCCGCGACATTGCGACTGGCGGCGGAGCCGACGCCCTGACCGCCCACCACGCGCGCGAGCTGTGTCGGCAGATACCAGATGAAGAGCGGCAGCATGCCGAAGATGTAAAGGATGAGTGCGGTGCCGGTGGCGCGGCGCGTGCGCACGTCACGACGAAAGATGGACTCGACCACCACGCACAGAAACGCGGTCGCGATGGGGAAGATGGTGCCGTAGTAGAGGTGCGATGCAGCGAGCGCCGTGCCCGCCCATCCCAGCACTCCGCGCCAGCTGCGCTCGCGCGTCATCAGGACCAGGCACACCAGATTCCACGCCACAATCGCGGGCACGAATCCGTACTGCCCGACTTCCTGCGCGTAGCGCACGTCGGCGGGAAGAAACGTGAGCGCCGCGCCGGCGCACGCCGCCGCAATCGCGCTCGCGGAAACCAAGCGTGTTAGCACCATGACACCTGCCACACCGGCCACGCTCGCAATCACCGTAAGAAAACGTAACCATGCCTCACTGGTTCCGGCCTGCATCCAGAAATGCAGAAGGAACTCGTACAGGGGTGGATCGCCGGTACCGGTGCGCGCGCTTTCGGCCAGATGCGCGAAGGGCGCCGTGGACACCCAGTACTCGCCGGCCTCGTCGAACCAGAGCGAACGAGCGTTGAGATCCCACACGCGCACCGCCAGGGCGACGAGCAGGATTGCAAAGAAGACGACGCGCTCGCGACGGATCATGCAGAACGGGGGTGGGTCTGAATCCTGCGCACCACGTTTGTCACGAGACGGCGCGGCACGAGACGAAGCAGGAACACATGGATATTATTGAGTGCGCCCGGAATGACGACGGGCTGTCCGCGTTTCATTCCATTATAGCCCGCGCGCACCACACCTTCCGGACTCACACGCATCATCATGCGCAGGCCGCGCAGCTGACCGACATTGGCGCGTTCCTGAAAACCGGTGGGCGTGGGCCCGGGGCACAGCGCGGTCACCGTGATGCCGGTCCCCTTGAGCTCATTGCCGATCGCCTCGGAGAACGAAAGCACGAAGGCCTTGCTCGCATAGTAGACCGACTGCATGGGTCCGGCCTGAAACGCGGCGGTCGATGCGACGTTCACAATGCGACCGCGCCCCAGCGCGATCATTTCGCGCATGAAGAGCTTGGTGAGGTGCATCAGCGCGATGATGTTCACCTGGATCATTTCCATTTCGGTCTCGAGACTGGAATCGGCGAACTTTCCGTACATGCCGAACCCCGCGTTGTTGACAAGCACGTCGATTTCGACGCGCGCGACACGGATGTGCTCGAAGATGGCCTGCGGCGCGCGCGGATCGGCGAGGTCCGCCACCAGCACGCGCACTTCCACGCCGTGCAGGTTTTCGATTT
>DATNGX010000206.1:0-8436 GCA_035605755.1 Candidatus Krumholzibacteriia bacterium | reverse complement strand
TGTGGCCGTTACCAGTGAGCGCGCGAGCACCCGCTCGGGGCCATCTTCGCCGGCCAGGCGGGCGGCGGCGTCACGCCAGCGCGCCACGATCTCATCCGCGTGAATGCCGGAGAGATCATCGAGCGTGGGAATCCAGCCCCACGCCACGTGACCACCGCTTTCGAGAAAACGGCGGCCGTCGGCATCGTTGGCAAAAGCAGAGCCGCCCTGATGCGCATCGAACGAGAAGATGTCGGCACCCACTTCGTTCAGCAGCGCCACCGGAATCTCATCACAGCAGTGAATTCCCACCATCACGCCGGGACGCCGCACGCGCAGAATGACCGACCTCAGAATTTCGACGATGGCGGCGCGTCGCGCCGGCTGTTGCCGCAATGCCACACCGAGATAGGCCTCGTCGAGAATCAGCACCACCGAGCCCGCGCATTTCTGCAGCGTTTCCACCTGCCAGCGCGCGAGACGCACGATGTAGTCCGCGATCGCGTTGCGGCATCCGATGTGATCGATGAACAGGGTGCTGTCGGCGGTGATGGAGCACGCCACCGTGACCGGACCCATGACCTGGCCCTTCACCGCGCGTGCCGCCGGGAACGCGCCCATGCGGCTCGCTTCCACGAAACCGTAGAAACCCGCCGCGTGCGACGGATCGAACGTGGCGTCCGAGCGTTCCAGTGCGTCGAAAAAGTTCCGGGTGCGTGCGACGGAAATTCCGAAGCCGTGCTCGTCGCGCAGAGGGGCGAGGTGACGCATGTGCGGACCGAATGTCTGCGGAAGCATGGCTTCGCGCGCAGACATGCGTCGCAGCTGCGGCCAGAATGGAACCTCGGGGCACCAGCGCGCGATGAATTCGAGCGCCGGCGTCACCGCGAGAAACGGCAAACTGCCGACGCCACACACCGCGCCCGCGCCGAGGAACCACACAGCCGGGAGCGACGAGCTCGTATTACCGGGGGCAAGCGTCATGTTGGGCGAATGGATTTCGATGCTCGCGTCACGTACTGCTCGAGCTCGATCCAGTGTGATGGAGTATACAATGACGAACGCGCGCGCGGCGGCTCAATCGTGAAAACGTCGCGTTCCGCCGCCAGTTTTACGCGTGCGATCGCGCAACGCAGGAAGGATTATGGCGGAGAGAGAGGGATTCGAACCCTCGGTACGGTTTCCCGCACACACGCTTTCCAAGCGTGCTCCTTAAGCCACTCGGACATCTCTCCGCCGGATCAGATCGCCGGCCGCCGTGCCGCGAAGAATCGCTGCATCAGCGCACGGCACTTCTCTTCTTCGACGCCACCGATGACCGCGATGCGCTGCATCAACCGGGGCTCGTTCGGAATATTGAAGATACTCTCGCAGGCGCCGGTGCGCGGCTCGCGCGCGCCGAACACGACGCGCGGCAGCCGGGCCAGGATTACCGCGCCGATGCACATCACACACGGCTCGATGGTGCAGTAGAGCACGGCCTGTTCGAGCGCGTGCACCCCGGCCGTTTGTGTGGCTTCCCACAGTGCACGCATTTCAGCGTGCTCAAACGGCTGGCCGGATCGTTCCGTCTGATTGTGGCCGCGTCCGATGACGCGGTCGTCCAGCACCACCACCGCACCCACGGGCACTTCGCCCTCGTTAAATGCGAGCTCCGCCTCTTCCAGGGCGGCACGCATCCAGCGGCCATCGCGGTCGAGGTTCAAGGATCAGCGCGAGGGAAGCCCCGACGCGAGAGACGCCGCCACCTTGGAAGCCACGTCCTCGAACGGCGGCGCGCGGTGCGTCTTGGCGCCGAGGTCGGAGTACACAGCGCCCGACTTGCTGGCCACGACCGAGCGATCGCCGGTTTCGTTGCTGGCGCCCTCGACATAATCCTCATCCGTGCAGCGGAACAGAATCGCGCCGTCGTCCGCGCTTATAATCGTGATGGTGGCACCCACATAGGTGGCCGGCGTCGAGTTCTCCTTGAGGTCGACTTCGTCTTTCTGCCACAGATCGACCACCGGGATCAGAAACGCATCGCAGTTGAGCTCGGCGGCCAGCGGCTTCAGATATTCCATGTTGGGCTTGTCGCTCATCGCATACGCCTTCAGCATCTTCCGGTACGCATCCTCGTTGCTCGTCTTGGCGACGGCGTAGTCCACCGTGCCGGAGGCGATGAACTTGTAGTCGCTGCGATTGTTCAGCGCGGGAGCGAGAAAGCGCTCCATGGTCTGCGGCGCCAGGTTGTCGGGATCGTCCGAATGCTGGAGCGAGCTCGCGCACTGCAGTACCGCGATCTTTTCGACCGCCTTCTTGCCGTTGCCGTCAGCATCGTCGAACCTGGGGTCCACGAACACATTGACCGGGTGTTGGCGCTGGCATCCCAAGAGCATGGCGCCCAGTGCCAGAAGAACGAGTTGTCGTCGCATGGAAAGCTGCCTCCAGGTCCGCCGCGGCTCGCGGCGGGTAAAGCCCGGCTAGCGTAAATCGTTGTGCCCGCGGTGTCAACGGCGCCGCACCGCTTTTGACAGCGCCGCGGGCCTGCGCGTACACTGGCCGGCGTGAGCACCGCGAAAACGGATTCGCGTCGCATGCTTTTGCTCGGCGACGCACGCCAGGTGCATCTGCGGCGATGGGGCGACTATTTCGCCGCGCGCGGCTACGATGTGCTCACCGCATCGCTCGAGCCCGCCACCGGGTTTCCCACGCGCTTCATCCACATCCCGATCCCCGGGTTTCTGCCCGACGCTGTTCGCTATCCGCTGGCCTGCGTGAAGCTCCGCCGCATCATGGCCGATTTCAACCCGACCGTGGTGAGCGCGCACTTCGTCCCCAACTACGGAATGATGGCGGCGCTGGTTTGCCGATCGCCCTGGGTGTTGAGCGCGTGGGGCAGCGACATCATGTCGGTTCCGGAAAGAAGCGCGTTTCACCGCTGGCGCACGCAGTTCGTCCTCGACCGCGCACCCTGGGTGACATCCGACGCGCAGGTGCTGACGGAAAAGATCCGCTCCTTCGGATACGCGGCGGAACGCATCCTCACCTTTCCGTATGGTGTCGACACCGGCGCCTTCGCGCCGGGTGCTCCGCCCGATCAACCCGGTCCGCTCATTCTCTCCAACCGCAAGCTCGAGTCCCTCTATCGCATCGATGTGATTGTCGACGCGTTCTCTGCGGTGCGCGAAGCACTGCCCGACGCCGCGCTCACCATCGCCGGCGACGGCGGAGAAAAAGCGCGGCTGGTGGAGCGCGCCGGGAGCAGCACCGCGGTGGCGCGCATCCGCTTCATCGGCGATGTGACGCACGACCGCATGCCGGCGCTCCTCCGCGAGCACCACATCTACGTGTCGACGTCGCCGGCCGACACCACGTCGGTGTCGCTCCTGGAGGCGATGGCCGTGGGGCTCTTCCCCATCGTGACAGACATTCCTGCCAATCGCGAATGGATCACCGACGGCGAGAACGGCCGGCTGGTGCCGCCGGGCGAAGCGACCAAACTCGCCGTTGCCGTCATCGACGCCTGGCGCGATTCGGAACTGAGAATGCGCGCCACCGCGCGCAACCGGGAAATTATCGCGTCACGGGGACGCTGGACAGAATCGATGAAAGCGGTACACGAACTTTTCGACAGGTTATGTGTACAAGCAAGCCATCAAGATCCACCCCACACCGCCCATGCTTGACACACTCGCGCGTTTGCGAAAGACTGCCTGCGCATGACCGGACGAAAAAAGATCGGCCTGTTTCTCGTGGTGGCGGGAGCCCTGCTTCTCGTCTCGTCGGGATTCCTGTGGCGGCGCCACGCACCCGAGGTGCAAAAACTGACGGCGCAGAAGGTCTCACTGGAAGACTCGCTCACGCGTGTCCATGCCTTGCTGGTGAAGACCAGCCTCAAGTCGCGCGCCCTCCAGGAAAGCCAGACGCAGATTCCTGACACTCTCAAGATAACTGGCGCCGGACAGATGATGGCCCAGGGACAAGTCTACAACAAGGTCATCCGCAAGGCCGAGTTCACCGAGCGTGACATCAAGATCGAGATTGCATCCATCGAACGGAAAATGACGGCCGAGCGCAAAACCGCGCGCGCCACGGCGCTTCCGGCGGCCGCCAGCGGAGCCGCCGCGCTACTCATCGGGCTCGTCCTGACCGCTCTCCCCGGACGCCGGGTTGGCGCTTGACGACCCCTTTTCTCGCGTCTATTCTTCGCACACTGTCAGCAATGCCGCACGGACAGCCATCCCTATTGCGAGACTTGAGTTAGAAGGAGCCAGTTGTGACGTACGTAGTGACGGGCAATTGCCAGAGGTGCCGCTTTACCGATTGCGTGGTCGTGTGTCCGGTGGACTGCTTCCACGGCGACGCCGAGATGCTCTACATCGATCCCGATTCGTGCATCGACTGCGACGCCTGTGCACCCGAATGCCCGGTCGAAGCCATCTTCCCGCTCGAGGATGTGCCCGACGATCAGAAGCAGTGGATTCAGATCAACGCCGACCGTGCGTCCGCCAATCCACTCATCACCGACAAACAGCCCGCTCTTCCCACCGCCGACGCGCGCAAGAAAGAGCTCGGCTTCTAGGCGACATCGCCAACGCAACCGCCGCTAAAACAAGAAGGCTCCGGTCACACGACCGGAGCCTTTTTTTTGGGGTGATAACGCCACACCCACCACCCGGACGCGCAGTCGCGCGTCAACTCGCCTTCGGCTTGTCCTTCACCAGATCCTTGCGCTTGAGGTGGATGCTGTCGAAGCTCTGCGCCGAGATCACGTAGTACCACTTCGCGAAGCGACCGTTGAGGTCGTCGACGCGCTTTTTCGCCGCATCGATGGCCTTGGCATCCTTGAGCATGGGATCGAGCGACGCGCTGATCATGAGATAGCGGTTCTCGCCGGTCTCACCGGGCTTGCGCACCTCGGCGGAGTCTCCGGCGGAGAGTGTGTTGCCCTGCCCGAACGCGACTTCGCCGAAGCGCAGGGTGTAGAGCACGCCGTCTTTGGTGTGCACCATGAGCTCGCCCTCGTTGGAAACGAGGCGGCCGTCGCGTGTGAAGTAGAAGCCGTGGCTCTGGAGCGACGCCATGTCGGCATTGGTGATCGAAATGCCGCCGCTCGCGCGCTGCAAGGACGCGGTCAGCCCGTCGGGCTTGGGGCGCACGCCTTCAATGGAGAGCGCGTCGACGGCGCTCACCAGGTTGTTGATCTTGTATGTATCGACATCCTTCCCCGCGGGCAGGCCCGGCATCTTCCAGCTCTCGCCGTCACGCGTGAGGTCGACGGTGTCGCGCTGGTCGAGGCGACCGCTCTGCTCATCGATGGAGTAGTCCTTGAGCTGCACGCGATCGATCTCGTCTTTCTCGAGCATGGTGAGATCGGGCTCGATCCAGTCCTTGAACTTGGTCGAGATGTCGACGTTGATCTTGGTGCCGTACACGCGCTTCTGCCCGGGCACGCGCACGAGACGGAACCCTTCGCGGCCTTCGAACGCCTTTCCGATGATGAGGTCGGCGAGCACCGCGCCGTTTTCGCCCTTGATGGTGACGCGCCGGCCCCGCCCCTTGAGCGACTGCACGGCGTTGTCGAGCGGATCGATCACGCCGCACGCCTCGAAGTCGGCGACGTTGTCGGTGCGGAAGTCATCCTTGGTGAGGCCGATCAATCCCGCCGCGGTTTTGGCGAGGCGATCTTTCCCGTCCGCGGGATATCCGTGATGCGACGGAATCGTCCAGCGACCGTTCTGAAATGTCACCTTGAACGGCACCGCCTGCCCGGTGGCCTCATCCCAGTCCACGACCTCGAGCGACTTGGCGGTGTTGGGATCGGTGAAGTCGGGAAAGAACTGCTGTCCCTGGTCGAAGAAAGCACTCGGCAGCTTCTGTCGCGGCGCGGTCGCAAACGCGAGCCCGGCCAGCAACAGCGCGGCTCCGGCGTAATAAAGAGTCTTGCGTGTCTCGGTCATGTCTCCTCGCTTTATCCGCGCAGGCGGCGATTGGAATCGGTGCCTTCGCGCTCGCGCTTCTGGCGCCGCATGAAAATGTAAATGCCCATGGCGAATACAGGAATCGGCGGCAGCAGTCCCGCCAGCGTCTTGATGCCGCTCTGAATGCGGCGCACCTGCGATTCCATGTCTTCGCGGCTGCGCTCGATCTTGGCGTCGCGGTCGCCTTCGATGGCCGCCTTGGACGCGTCGAAGCGGCGGCTCTCCGCTTCCTGGAGGTTGCGCGCCATCATCTGCTTGGTGGTGGCGTCGAGATCGGTGCGGTTCTGGATCTCCGCGACCTTGCCGTCCAGACGCTGCTGCGCCTCGGCCAGCGCCGACTGCGCCTCGGTCTGCGCCTGCTGCTCTTCCTTGGAGCGCTTGTCGGCGTACGCACGCGTGCGCGCTTCCACCGTGGTGAGCGTGCGGTACTGCACGCGACGGCGGCGCAGATCGACGAAGGATTCGTCGCCGGTCAGCACGTCGATGCAGTTCAAGAAGAACGACACGTTGTCGAAATTCAGATTCTCCATCCCGCGCCGGCGAATCTCGAAGAACTGGTCGGAGATGAAATCCATGTCCGAGATGAAAATGATGTTCGCCTTCGTGGTATCGCCGTCGGCCACACTCTGGCCGCTCACGTGCGCGGCAATGGTGTAGTCGGCGCCGGTCGCATAGCGCGGGCCCTGGTACGGCATGAGCTGGATGCCGAAGAAGCTCTTGTTCACCACCTGGTTGTAATCCGTGGTACCGGCCGTGGTGCTCGTCTTGATCAGGGGCTCGAAGTTGAACTTGGAGTCGGCCATCTTGGTGACCGAGCCCGGGAAGAGAAATACGAGCTCCTGCAGCCCCCTGGAGGCGGCGTAGGCATCGTTGAACGACTCACGGTTCTGGTTGCCGCGTCCGATGAAGACGACCTCGGGCGGAAGGTTCGCCATCTCGGGATGCGGGTTGTAGCGGTCCCAGATGAGCTGCGTCTTGTTCCACAGAATGCCGTAGGTGGCGAGGAACGTGTTGATGCCGCCCTTGGGCTTGGGCTGCGGGCCGCGGTTGCGCATGAACGGATTCACGTTGGCGCCCGCTTCTTCGTTCGGCCCCAGTCCGACGTCGAAAACCGGAACCGGGTCGTCGATCAAGAGCGCCGGCGTTCCGCGCGAGATCACCGCCTGCACGTGGTTCATCTCTTCCTGCGAGAGCGACGACGGCATGGCAATCACGAGCGCGTCGACTTTCTCCGTGATGGAATCCTGCGGAGCGATCTGCACCACTTCGTACTGCTTCTCCAGCTCGGGCACCACCGGCCACGGCGGTGTGCTCACGAACGTGTTGAAGTCGAGCCCGCCCATCAGACGCACCTGCGTGGTCACGAGCCCGATGCGCTTTCTCTGCGTGCGCGCCACCACACGGATGGAGCGCGCGATTTCATACTCGGCGGGCAGCCCCTTGTCGAAGAACGGAATCACGTTTTCTTCGCCGCCGCAGGTGAAGGCGACGCCGAGGAACACTTTCTTGACCCCCGCGGTCGAGCCCGAGGTCTCCGGCACGTCGACGGGCTGGATGCCGAACTTCTCGCGCGCATCGCGCGCTTCCTGCGAGTACGGCTCGGTCTCCTTCACGATCAGATGGACGTGATTGCCGCCCGCGGCGTCGAACTCGCGCAGGAACGCGAGCACGTTTTCGCGCGTCTGGACGTAGTCGCGCGGCACATCCTTGCTGATGTAGGCCTGGATGAACACAGGCCGGTCGGCGGGAATTTCCTTGATGAGTGTCTTGCTCTGCTTGGACAGCGTGTGCAGACGCTCGGCGGTCATGTCGGCGCGCGCACCGGCGCGGGCGACGAGGACCTGCAGCGCAATCATCGCCACCACGATGGCGATAGCGCGCGCGGCGAAATGCAGACCCAGGCGTCGCGAGTCGGCGGTGACAGGCCAGTGGCGCCGTCCCACCAGGATCACGTTCAAGTACAGCATGACGGCCCCGATGCCGACGAAGTAGATGATGGCGGGCAGGCTGAAGACGCCGTGCGCGAACTCGTCGAACGACGTGAACGCCGCCACGTGCGAGCCCAGGTCCTGCGCCGTCTCGCCGAAAATTCCGAAGATGCGTTCGGCGTACACGAAGAACGCGCAGAACAAAGCCCCCAGGATGAACGACACCGTGGCGTTGGCGGTGAGCCGCGACGCGAACATGCCCACCGCGATGAACATCGCTCCCACGAACCAGTAGCCGATGTAATTGGCGAGCATGAGACCGACGTCGGGTTTGCCCAGCCAGAACAGCACGATCAGATGCGTCAGCGAGAGCAGCACCGCGCCCGTGTACACACCCACCGTCGAAAGATACTTGCCGAGCACGATTTCGAAATCGGTGGCCGGCAATGTGAAGAGCAACTCTTCGGTTCCCTGCTTGCGCTCGTCGGCCCACACACCCATGGTGATGGCGGGCACGAAGAAGAGCAGCAGGTACGGGAAGACGTTGTCGAGCTGCTGCAGGTTGG
>DATNGX010000205.1:0-9948 GCA_035605755.1 Candidatus Krumholzibacteriia bacterium | reverse complement strand
TCTGAATGATGTTCTCGATGAGACGCCCCGATTGGCCGCGGAGACTGCGACCGAGAGCAGACACCACACCCGTCGACACCGTGCTCTGAAATCCGAGGGGATTGCCGATGGCAATCACGAGCTGTCCGACGCGAAGATTTTCCGAGCGCCCGATCTCGACAGGCACCAGGCCGCCTTCGGGCACGCGCAGAAGGGCGAGGTCGGTGGCTGGATCCGATCCCACCACGCGCGCCGCGAGCTCGCGGCCGTCGGTGAACACGGCCGTTACTGCATTCGCCTTCTCCACCACGTGATGATTGGTAACGATGAAGCCGTCGGGCGCGATGACGAAGCCGGAGCCGGCTCCCTGCCCCATCCCACCGTTGCCGTTTTCCGCCGTGACGCGGACACTCACCACCGACGGCGCCAGACGCTCGGCCACGCCGATGACGGCGCGCGAGTAGGCGTCGAGCAATTCGAGGTCGTCTGCTTCGGGGAGATCGGGAACGAGGTCGGCGCGGCGCAGTGGATCTGCTTCGCCGGCAAGGAATTGGGTGCCACGCGGCGTTTTCATGCCGCCAATATAAAAACCGGCGTGCGCACCGCGCAAATCAGGGGTGCCCTGCAGGGCGGGTTTCTAGTAGTTGTGGCGCAGAATCTCGCCTTCCACCATGAACACCACGTCTTCGGCGATGTTGGTGGCGAGGTCGCCAATGCGCTCCAGGTGGCGCGTCGCCGAAATTGTATTCACGGCCGACTCGATCAGCGCCACGTCGTTGCGCATCACGGTCTGCATGGCGGAATACATCAGTCTGTGCACGCGATCCACTTCGTCGTCCATCTCGCACACGGAACGCGCGAGCGCGGCGTCGTGCTCGATGAGCGCGGTCAGGCTCTCCTTCATCATGCGCTGCACCGTCTGCACCAGGAGATCGAAGTCCTCCGGCCGCGGTACCGGTTCGAGTCCGGCCAGCACCACCGCGCGCTCGGCGATGGCCACCGCGTGATCGCCGATCCGCTCGAGATCGTTGTTCACCTTGAGCACCGTGATGATGTAGCGCAGGTCCGCCGCCACCGGCTGGTGCAGCGCCAGCATCTTGAGCGCGTGGTCCTCGATGCGGTTCTCGTGATCGTTGATGGCATCATCGACGGCGATCACTTCGCGCGCGAGATTCTTGTCGCGACGCACGAGCGCGTTGATGGCACGATTGGTGGCTTCTTCCACCATCGCACCCATGGTGAGGAGCTCTTTGGAGAGCTCGCGTAGGTCGATCTGCAGATGTTTTGTCATTGGCTGACTGCGAATCCTTCCCGTCGCGGCGTCTCGCCGGGTTTCAAGCCCAGCTGAACGCGGAACGTGCTGCCGCGCCCCGATGCACTCTTGAGCGATACACTGCCGCCGTGCGCGAGGGCAACGTGTTTCACAATGGAAAGTCCCAGACCCGTGCCGCCCAGCTGGCGCGAACGCGCCTTGTCCACACGGTAGAACCGTTCGAACACGCGGCTCTGTTCTTCGGGCGGAATGCCGATGCCGGTGTCGGCCACTTCGAGCACCGCGCTGCCGTTCTCGGCCACGAGCTTCACATCCACGCGGCCGCCCGAGGGCGTGTACTTGATGGCGTTGCTGACCAGGTTGTCGACGAGCTCGCGCATGGCCTCGGAGTCGCCTTCGATGGTCACCGCGCGCTCGGGCACGCCCAGGTGCAGATCGACACGCTTGGTCTCCGCCACATGCGTCTGGGTGCGAACCGACTCCGCCACCGTCTCCCGCAGATCCATGGCCTCGAAGCGCAGGCCGCCCGGGCCGGATTCCAGCCGTGACAGCGTGAGCAGGTCGGAAACCAGATTCCCGAGCCGTGTCGATTGGTCGCGGATCTTCTCGATGAAACGGTCGTGCGTGTCGCGGTCCATCTGGCGGTCGTCGAGAATCGTTTCCACCAGCCCGCGGATGGCGGTGAGCGGAGTCTTGAGCTCGTGCGAGATGTTGGCCACGAAATCGCGCCGCACCGACTCGAGCTGGCGCAGCTCGCTCACGTCGTGAAGCACCACCACGGCGCCGTCGATCTGATCCGCCCCGTTGCGCAGCGGTGTCGCGGTGAGCTGGATGACCTGGTCTTTGAGCGGCGTCGGAATGCGTACTTCGGATACGCGCACGCGGTTCTGTCGCATCGCTTCGCCGAGCGAATCACTCACCTCGACCACGCGCATCACTTCCCAGATGCGACGCCCCAGCGCCGTCCGGGCATCGATCCCGAGAATCGCCTGTGCTGCCGCGTTGGCGTGCACCACGCGCTCGTCGCGATCGACGGCGACCACGCCTTCCACCATGCCGGCCAGAATGGCGAGCGTCTTGTTGCGATCCGCCGCCATGGTATCGAGCTGGTTGTGGAGTTGCTCGGTCATGGCGTTGAGCGCGTCGGCCAGCTCGCCGATTTCATCCGGGCGCTGGACGTGAAGCCGCGGCGCTTCCTGGCCGCCGGCCACCGCGCGCGCCGCGTCCGTCATATTGATGAGCGGTTGTGTGAAGCTGCGCGCCACCAGAAGCCCCAGTACCAGCGCCGCGAGCACCGGCAGCAGCATGGCCAGTCCGACACTGCGCCGCACCGCCGCGCGCCGCGCGGAAATCGCCTCGAGTGTCTCCGACGTGCGCACAAAACCGGCCAGCACTCCCTGCTTCATGACCGGGATGGCGAGATACATCGAGTTGGCCGCAACCGTGCGGCTGAAGCGCGTGGATGTGCCCATGCCATTGTTGGCCGCCGCCATGATCTCGGGGCGGTCGCGATGGTTGTCCATCGCCGCAGGATCTTCGTTGGAATCGGCCAGCACGCGGCCGTCGGCCGCGATCACCGTGTAGCGCACGCCGGTGCGCGCACCCAGGGCACGGATGCGCAGCTCGAACGCGGAGTCCGGAGGCGCATCGACGAACGGCGCCGCGATGTCGCGCACCAGAATGGCGTCGCGCTGCAGCGCGTCACGGATGTCGTCGGTGACGCCGCGCTCCGCGTCGTGCACGAGCATCAGCCCCACCACGATCGCGGTGGCGACAATGATGAACGCATACCCTGCGTAGAGCTCCCAGAGGAAGCGGGAACGAAGCAGCCGGTTCACATCAATCCTTGAAGCGATATCCCACGCCGCGAATGGTTTCGACCAGCTGGCGCTGTTCGCCGAGTTTCTTGCGAATGGCGCGCACGTGCACGTCGATGTTGCGATCGATCACGATGGCCTCTTCACCGATCACGCGCGTGAGCAGCTGGTCGCGCGTGAACACGCGTCCCGGATGCGAGGCCAGGAAGTGCAACAGCCTGAATTCGGTGGCGGTGAGGACGATGGAGTCGCCGTCCACACGCACGTCGTGGCGCTGCGGGTCGATGATGACACCGTCGCGCACAATGCGGTCCTTGCGCTCTTTCTCGGGCGTGCTGCGCGAGCGGCGCAGCACCGCCTTCACGCGTGCCACCAGCTCCTTGGGGCTGAAGGGTTTGACCATGTAGTCATCCGCGCCCATGCCCAGCCCGAGCACCACGTCGGATTCCTCGCCCTTCGCCGTCACCATTATAATAGGAACGCCCTGCGTCACCGGATCGGCCTTGAGCTTGCGGCACAGGTCGAGTCCGTCGATCTCGGGCAGCATGAGATCGAGGATCACCAGGTTGGGCGCCGAACGCTCGATCTTGGCGAGCCCGTCTTCGCCGCTCGTGCTGGTGGTGACGTCGAAGCCCTCGCGCTTCAAGTTGTACGCGATGACCTCGAGGATGTCCTCTTCGTCCTCGATGACGACGATCTTGTCAGTCTTCACGGTATTCCTGCTTTCTAGCCAAAGCGGCCCGTGACGTAATCCGAAGTTTCCGTGAGCTTCGGATTGGTGAAAATCCCGGCGGTCGGACCGTATTCGATCAGCCGCCCCAGGTACATGAACGCGGTGAAGTCGCTCACGCGCGCAGCCTGCTGCATGTTGTGCGTGACGATCACGATGGAGTACGAGCCCTTGAGCTCGTGCATGAGATCCTCGATCTTGCCGGTGGCGATGGGGTCGAGCGCCGAGCAGGGTTCGTCCATGAGCAGCACTTCCGGCTCGCCCGCGATGGCGCGCGCGATGCACAGGCGCTGCTGCTGTCCGCCCGAAAGCCCCAGCGCACTCTCGCTCAAACGATCCTTCACTTCATCCCAGAGCGCCGCGCCGCGCAGACTCCTTTCGCACACTTCATCGAGCGTGGCGCGCGAGCGCACGCCGTCGACACGCAGCGAGTACACCACGTTCTCGTAGATGCTCATCGGGAATGGATTGGATTTCTGGAACACCATGCCCATGCGCTTGCGCAGCTCGATCACGTCGACGGCGCGGCCGTAGATCGAATCTCCGTTCAACAGTATGTCGCCTTCGATGCGCACGTCGTCGAGCAGGTCGTTCAGTCGGTTGATCGAGCGCAGGAGCGTCGACTTGCCGCAGCCCGACGGCCCGATGATGGCCGTGATGCGGCCTTCCGGCATGCCCATTTCGATGTCGTGAAGCGCCTGCTTGACGCCGTACCAGAAGCGGAAACTCTGCACGTCCAGCACGTGCTTTTCGCGGTTGAGCTCGTCGTGCACCACGGTGGAGACGGCCTCACCGCGCGCAATGGCCTCCAGTCGATTCGCGGACGCGGAGGTCGGCATCGATTGGCCGGACGGCGTGGAAAACAAGGAACGATCGGACACGGATTTCTCCCGGTTGCTTGACATCAGAAAGTACCACCCACGAACTTTCGCCGCAATCTCGTGCGTACACGAATGGCGGCTACATTGAGCAGCGCAATAATGGTGATGAGAAGCAGCGTGGTGGTGAAGACCATGGGTTTGGCCGCTTCGCTGTTCTGGCTCTGGAAGCCCACGTCGTAGATGTGGAAGCCGAGGTGCATGAAGCTGCGCTCGGGGTGAACATAGGGGGCCGTTCCGTCGACGGGAAGCGCCGGTGCCAGCTTCACAGCACCGACAAGCATCAGCGGTGCGACTTCTCCGGCACCGCGAGCAATGGCGAGAATGAAACCGGTCATGATCCCCGGCATGGCCCGCGGCAGCACGATGCGCCGGATGGTCTGCCACTTGCTGGCTCCACACGCGTACGAGCCTTCACGCATCGAGCGCGGCACTGCGGCAAGCGCTTCTTCGGTGGCCACGACCACCACGGGAAGTGTCAGCAATGCGAGTGTCAGTGACGCCCAGATCAGTCCGCCTTTTCCGAAGGTCGGATTCGGCAGACTCTCCGTAAAGAAGGTGCGATCGATGGAAGCCCCCAGGATGTAACAGAAGAAGCCGAGACCGAACACGCCGAACACGATGCTGGGCACACCGGCGAGATTGTTGATGGCGATGCGCACCGCGCTCACCACCGCGCCGGCCTTCGCATACTCGCGCAGGTACAGCGCCGCCAGCACACCAAAGGGCACCACCGCGATCGACATCAGGAGCGTCATCACAATGGTGCCGACAATGGCGGGAAACACGCCGCCCTCGCTGTTGGCTTCGCGCGGCTCACCAGCCAGGAATTCCTTCCAGCGCGAACCATACACGCCGATGCGTCCCGGCGTGCTCAGACGATTGGCCGGATACGCGCGCACGATCTCGGCCACCGCGATCGCTGCCGTGTCGCCTTTGGCCGTCGCCATCATCAACTGATAGCGCGCGTTCTCTTCGTCGAGCGTGCGCATCTCGTCTTCCAGCGCGGCGCGCCGCGTATCCATGGCTCGCTGTTCGCCCTCGAAGATCGCACTCGCCTTTTTGTACTCCGCGGAATCCTTACCGTTCTCGCGCTCCGCCTTCAGCACCTGAAGCCGGCCGCGCTCCACCGTCGCGTTGATGGCACCGAACTCGTCGCGCTGCAAATGATAGCGACGGTTGAAGCGGTCGAGCACGCCGCCGTGAATCTTCTTGAGCTCCAGCCACGAAGCTTCTGGACCTGTCGCAATAGTCTTTCCGTCCACGCGGAAATCGGTTGGTACGCCGTAAAAGCGGCCCCAGGCTCTTCGCTCGAGCACGAGTGCCCATTCCGGTCGCGACTGCGTCGCGATACTTGCGTCGCTCACCCACTCGAAGTGGGTTCCGGTGCGCTCGAAATTGCCCGTGCGCACGAGGCGACGATGTTCGTCGCCTACGGTCTGCCGGCGCGTCACTTCGCCCATCAGCACGGTGCCGTTGGCGAGCTCGATGCGCTCGACCGGATGCGCCCAGAAGGTGGTGCTTCCCTGCCACAACACCAAGGCCAGCAGACCCACCACCATCAACGCGCACACGGCGAGTGCCCCGCCCATGAGCCAGATCATGTTCTCGCCGTGGGCGAGAAGCGACGTGCTCCCGCTCACGCGTTTGAGGAATCGCGGCGGTCCCGGTGTGCGCAGCGGCATGCTCATATCTGCGCCGACCGCTTTCGGAAACGGAGCCGCACGATTTCGGCCACCGTGTTCACCACGAAGGTCATGGCAAAGAGCATCAGCGCCGCAAAGAAGAGCGTGCGATAATGCGTGCTGTTACGAACCGCTTCCGGAAGCTCGACCGCGATGTTGGCGGAAAGTGTCCGGAAGCCGTTGAATGCGTTCATCTGCAACACCGGTGTGTTGCCCGCGGCCATGAGCACGATCATGGTCTCACCCACCGCGCGCCCCAGCCCGATCATGATGGCGGAAAAGAGTCCGCTCATCGCCGTCGGCAGCACGATGCGCACCGCGGTCTGCCACGGTGTGGCGCCGGCGCCGAGAGACGCCGCGCGCAGGTGCGACGGCACCGCCGATAGCGCATCCTCGGCAATCGTGTAGATGATCGGAATCACCGCGAAGCCCATCACGAACCCGACCACGAGCGCATTGCGCTGCACATACGTGCCGAAGAATCCGCCGCGCGGGTCCGCGTGCACGAGAGTGAGCAATCCCGACACCGCCAGCGCGAGCAGCAGTGTCGCCATCACCGTGATGGCAAAGCGCGTGAAGTCCATCCAGGCCACACGCGAACGCGACATCGTCATGGACGCATGACGAAAGCGCCCTTCCGTGATCCGGCTCAGGCCGAAGATGACGGCGGCGGCGCACAACGGAATCAGGAGCAACACCCATCCGCCGAAACCATTTCCGCGCTGGCCGTCGAGCCACGACATGAGGTCACCCGCGAAGAGCGTGCGCTCGGCCCACGGTCCCATCAGCGCGGCGAGACCCAGCGACAACGGCAGCAGCAGGAAGATCACCACGAAACGCAGGCGTGAAAGTCGTCGCGTGGTCGCAGCGGGCAGCAGCTGCCAGAGATACGCGCCCGTCAAGAGCGTCAGCGGCACGATCAGGAATCCAATCATCACCGATGCCACGTGTCCCTGCACGAACGGCGCGAACACGAGCGCGGCCAGAAACCCGAGCACGACACTGGGCAGGCTCGCCATGGATTCGATGAGCGTTTTGAGGCGCGGGCGCAGCGATGGAGAGACAAATTCGCTGGTGAAAATCGCGGCCAGAAGCGCCAGCGGTACGCCGAACAGCATGGCGTAAAAAGTCGCCTTGAGCGTGCCGAACACGAGCGGCCACAACCCGAGCTTGGCCTCGAAGTCATCCGTGCCCGCGGACGATTGCCACACATGCGTGGGCGTTGCGTACCCTTCGTACCACACCGGAGTGAAGAGCGAGCGCAGCGTTACTTCGGGATGGCCGGGCTCGAGGGTGAAGCTCGCGAGCGTGGCGTTGCTCGCCACCAGCAAGCCGTCGGTCTTGGGTGCGAACGCAAGGGCGTCCACGGGCGATCTGGTTTCGAGCGTGGTTTCGACGACGCGTTTTCCGCTGGTGGCCTGGAACATCCGTACGCGACCGTCGGCGTAGCCCACGACGAACAATCGCTCGCGCGGCGATGCCGCAATGGCTGTGACCGCGGCGCCGTCGCCGCGAAAGACACGCGGGCTCACCAGCACCTGCTTGCCGTTCGCTTCGGCCGCAAACCACGAGGTGACGTTGCCCTGCTCGTCGCCAAGCAACAGCGTGGAGCGGCCGATCAACGTGGTCACGGCGGTGATCGGCGCTTTTTTTCCCATCGTCACGGTCGCCGTGACCGGCAGCTCATCGGCGCGCGCATTGAAACGCGTCGCCTCGCCCGTCACACCGATCACGTAGATCGAGTTGGCATCTTCGGCAACGAGCACGCGCGCGTTGGCCGCACCATCGGGCGCCGGCGTGGTGTGGCGCTTCACTTCACTGGTGGCCTCGCCGGTGAACTCGTTTTCTTCGCGCGTCACACGGTCGACAACCAGTGAGTCTGCGGCGAGACTGGCCACCATGAAGCCGTTGTCGTCGGCAAGATGATCCATGGCGCGGGGTGCAGGACCGGCGGCAGGAATCTGTCCCGCATCGACGAGCGTTGCACGCTGGCGCCGCAGCGAACCTTCCGCGGTACGCTCGATGACGGCCTCACCGGCCGTGGCACACTCCCCCGCTTTCGACAACGCGGTATTGGAGGGCAGCTCGCTCTCGGAGGGATAATCGGTTTCCCATTTGATGCGAAACAGGAGAATGGACCCGTCGGTGCGCGCGACGGCGAGCGAGCTCGACATGACATCGAACGACGACGTCGCGAGCGAATCGGAGGGAACGAGAGTCTGTGTGGAGAGCGCGTCGCCGTTATCGAGCCGGAAGGAGCGAAACGCCCCGTCCCGCCCCAGGGCCCATCCGCATACGCGGTACTCGTCGACGCCGGTGTGGAGCGGCGCGGCGGACGCGGTCGCCCCGTGACCGGCCGGCTCGACGTGGCCGGAACGAAACATCGGAAACACAACGCTCACCAGGAACAGAAACACGCCGATGACGGCGAGTATCGTCCCGATCCCGCCCACGGTGATGCACATGGCGGACACTTTGTCCGCGAAGCGAACCGTCCAGCGTGTCTTGTGAGCTCGTGTCCTCATTATATGTGTGCCGAAGCCGGCGAGCGACTTTCGTCGCCCGCCGGCCCGGTTTGAAAGCTATGCAGAACCTGGCCTCAGTTGGTGGCCTTCATCGTGATGCCGATCTTGGCCAGCTCCTCGCTCGCGATCTTCGCATTGAGCGGGAAGTAGCCGTCCTTGATCACGTCGGACTGTCCGTCCTTGCTGAGGACGTACTGGAGAAACTCTTTGCGGAGCGGATCGAGCGGCGCGCCCGGCTTCAGATTCACGTAGATGTAGAGGAAGCGCGAGAGCGGGTACTTGCCCGTGTACGCGAACTCCGGCGTGGCCGAGATGGGCTCGTCCGCCGCCGTCGCCTTGAGCGGCACTTCGCGCACATCGGCCGTCTTGTAACCGATGCCGCTGTAGCCGATCGCGTACTTGTCGCTCGCCACACCCTGCACCACCGCCGCGCTGCCCGGCTGTTCTTTCACTTCGTCCTTGTAGTCACCCTTGAAGAGGGCGTGCTCCTTGAAGTAGCCGTACGTCCCCGACGCCGAGTTGCGGCCGTAGAGACTGATGGGCTTGTCGGCCCACTCGCCGGTCAAGCCCAGGTCGCCCCAGGTACGAATCTCCGCGGTGGCGCCGCCCTTGCGCGTCTTCGAGAAGATCGCGTCGATCTGCTGCATGGTGAGCGACTTGATCGGGTTGTCCTTGTTTACGTAGATCGACAACATGTCGATCGAGGTGCGGATGGCGGTCGGCTTGTAGCCGTACTTGGCCTCGAACTGGTCGACTTCTTCATCCTTCATGGTGCGGCTCATGGGGCCGAACGTGGCCGTGCCTTCGACAAGCGCCGGGGGTGCTGTCGACGAGCCCTTGCCTTCGATCTCGATCTGCACGTTGGGGTACGCCTTGCGGAAATCTTCCGCCCACAGGGTCATCAGGTTGTTCATCGTGTCCGAGCCGACGCTCTTGATGTTGCCCGACACACCCGACACCGTCTTGTACGCCGCGAGCTTCGAATCCACTTTCACGGCCGTATCGGCAACCGCGATGGCGACCATCGCGACAAGCGCGCCGGCGATCACCAGCGACACCTT
>DATNGX010000204.1:0-2186 GCA_035605755.1 Candidatus Krumholzibacteriia bacterium | reverse complement strand
CTTCTATATCTGTCGGCCGTTGCGGGGACGCGCGATCTCCGAGCGAGCGGCTATTACTGGACGCGCTGGATCGATCCCGTCGCGCTGGTCCTGACCGCGGCGTTCGCACTCGGGCTCGCTCTTGTTTCGACAGGTTCGTGGAAGCCGGCGTGGGCAGGGCGAATTTCGCTTCGCACCTGGCGCTTTGTCATGAGCGTGGCCGTCGTAGCGGGCCTCGCGTTTTCCGCAACGGGCTTCGCGCGGTCGTTCGCCGACAGGCGCAGTCACCTGCGCACCGACTCCCGCGTCATTGCGATCATGAACGTGCGCGCCGGCCTGTGGATTCGCGACCACAGCGCGGCCGATGCGGTGGTGGGCGTGAATGACGCCGGCGCCATCCGCTACTTCGGCAACCGTCACACCATCGATCTGCTCGGCCTCAACAACCAGGACCTTGCCTTCCATCGTGTCCTGCCCCTCGATACGCTGCTTGGCTGCGACTGGCTGGCGATTTTTCCATCGATCTTTCCGCAGCAGGCGGGGTTGTTGAGCAGCGAGTACGACGTCGATCTTGTCATTCAGATTCCGCCCGCCGAATACACCATCTCCAACTCCCAAAGCCAGACCACGCTGGCCGTGTACCACAGGAAACGCCGTTGACACACACTGTCACGCGCGTGCGTATTGCGCGCGGGGCGGATGCGCGCTAGATTGGCGCACGGGTGGTGTGGATGACGACGGGTGCGCGAATCTTCTTCTGTTTTCTTCTTTGTGCGGTGTGTGCGCGGAGCTCTCACGCGCGTGTCGTGATCAATGAGCTCTACTACGATCATCCGGGCACGGATACCGGTCACGAGTTCATCGAGCTCATTAATTCAAGCAGTGCCAACGCGGACCTTTCCGGCGCGAGCGTCGAATTTCACAACGGCACGGGCACGACGTGGACGCTGGTGTGGAAGTTTCCCGCCGCGTCCACAATCGCTCCCGACGGGCTATTCGTGGTCGGCGGGAACCTGGTGCTGCCGCCAGTCGACGCGGTGACCACGTATTCACTTCAGAACGGTCCCGATGCCATCCGCCTGGTCGACTCCGAGGGCCAGGTGCTCGACACGGTGGGCTACGGCGCTCTGGATGATCCTGCGTTTGTCGAGACCATGGGCGCTGCAAAGGTGGCGGCGGGAAAGTCGATTGCGCGCGCACTGGACGGCGTCGACTCCGACGACAACGCGCTCGACTTCATCGAAGCCGTTCCGACACCGGGAAGACATAACGTGGCGCGAAGAGACCCCGCGCTGGTGTTGGTCGAGAATACGCCGTCGCGAAGTGCGCGGGGAAGGCCTGGAGTCGAGCGCATCAGCGTGCGCGTTGAGAATCATGGGCTCGTGTCGATTGCACCCGGTGATGTCACGTTGGAGCTTGCGGATTCGTCCGATGGAGTGGTGGATATATTCCGGGTTGGTTCCAATATCAATGAAATTGCTCCCGGGCAATTTGAGCGCATCTCCGTGCCGGCCGAGCTGTCGCTCGGCTACCATTGGTTGTCCATCACGCTGCACGACGAACATGACGAGCGTCTCGACAACAATCGCGTCGATCTCCTGCGCCGTGTCGGGCGCATTCCCGTACTGATCAGCGAAGTGTGGAGCTCGCCGCGCGACGGTTGTCCGCAGTTCGTGGAATTGATGAATGCGGGGAATGATCCGGTTGATGTCACGGGATTCAGCCTTCGAGATGAGCGGGCGCATCCGGTGGTGATCGATGCGGACACATTGGTGATGGCGCCGGGGCAGTGGCTCGCGCTTTCTGCTGATCCTGACCGTCTTGCCGAGTGTGTGCCGGACGCGCCTGCGGCGCGGCTACTCGGCGTTCGTGGCGCATGGCCCACGTTCAACCGTTCCGGCGGCGCACAGGCCGACAGCATTCTCATTCTCGACCGCTACGGAATCGTGGTGGATGCGGTGTCGTATCCGGCCGTCCCGTCATCATCGGCGGGGAAGAGTCTGGAGCGCATCGATCTGTTTCTTCATGACGGGCCGGCGGTATGGCGTCTCTCGGACGCCGCCGCCGGCTGCTCGCCCGCTCTCGCCAATCGCGCCTTCATCGACACGCCCGCGCCGCGGGGCCGGGTAGTGGTGGCTCCCAACCCGTTTTCTCCCGCGCGCGGTGACCTTCTGCACGTGACCGCTTCGCCGGCCGCGGATGTGTCG
>DATNGX010000203.1:0-2846 GCA_035605755.1 Candidatus Krumholzibacteriia bacterium | reverse complement strand
TGGGGACGAGCAATGAAGGCGGATGTATCGTTGCCGCGACGAAGAAAGGGACGCTGGAACACTCCCAGGGCGCGGTTCGGCCCGCGTGTTTTCTGGCGTTGGAATATGACAGTCTTGGCACTCTCGCTGGTGCACGCGGTTTTGGCAACCCGGCGGCGTACGCCACTGTCTTCGTGAGCACACAGGGCGACGATATCTTCCTGGCGGGAGGCACCAATTCACCGATCGACTTCGGTGGCGGCGAGCTGCATCCTGTGGGAACCGACGTCTACCTCGCGCATCTGGCCGTGCGACGGCCCGCGCGGGTGACCATCGCTGATCTCACCGCACGTCTCCGTGGCCACGATGTCGAGTTGCGCTGGAACATTGCAAGCGGCGAGCCGCTGGCGGGTTACTACCTGACGCGCCGCCGCAACGACTCCTCGGACGCTCGCATCGTGGACTCTGCTCCGGCCGCCGACGGTACTGCTTTGTTTGTTGATCGAGATGTGCCGCCCGGCGCGCACTACGTCTACCAGTTGACCATCGAGACCGTGCTGGGTGACCCGGTCGCAATGTCGGTGTCTGTCGATGTGCCCGCCGTCCCGACCAGCCTCGCACAGAATTCCCCCAATCCGTTCAACCCGCTCACCACGTTTACGTACACGCTCGCACAACCGGCGCACGTGAGTATTGCGATCTACGATCTTGCCGGCGCACTCGTGTGCAAGATCGACCAGGGATCGCAGCCCGCGGGAAGGCACCAGGCACAATGGGCGGGGCACAACTGGTCGGGAAATCCAGTGAGCAGCGGTGTGTACTTCTACCGTCTCGAAGGTGCGGGCGAGGTTCCGGCGCGCAAAATGATTCTGCTCAAGTAGCGCTAGCGGGACTTCTCCAGGTTCTCGCGCATCATGCGCGCGAGCTCGCGTTCGGCCGGATCGGCTGATTTGTCCAGCGCCGCCACCACGCCCTCCTGATCTTCACGCGACCGGTTCTGGTTCATCTTGAACTTGCCTTCCAGCCTGTCGATGGGAATCTCGAATCCAACGATACCTCCCAGCTCCTCCTCGAGTGCCGCCTTGCGCACATCCCACGGCGATCCGAGCGGCGCTTCATGGTTGTCGACCAGCCGCATCACCATCTCGCGCAGGCGGGCCGTGTCGTCCACCAGCACCGGTGTTCCGGTGGCGTGCACGACGGCATAATTCCACGTCGGCACCGTCACCTGCTCCCGGTACCAGGCGGGCGAGATGTACGCGTGCGGTCCCTGAAAGACGACGAGTGAGGGCGCCGCGCCGGCAAAGGCCTTCCAGTGCGGATTGGCGCGCGCCATGTGGGCGACAAGGGTCCCGAAGGCGCCGCGCGCCGGATCGACAAGGAAGGGAAGATGGGTGGCGAAGGATTCGCCGCCCTGCTGCGTGAAGAGCGTCGCGAAATTGTAGCGGCGCATCAGAGCGAACAGAGATTCGAGGTTTTCGTTTCGATAGGAGCGTGGATTGTACATGCGCGGAAGGATACGCCAGCAGAGTGGGAACATAAAGAGCCGGCGTGGGGGCCACGCCGGCTCTGGATCAATTTGTGATGATGTAAATGTTCTAGTTGCCGTTACTGAGACGCGTCACGAGATCGGTGCGTCCGTAGCCGGTGATGATGTAACCCACGTTCTGCCCCGAGCCGTCCACGACGGGCTCATAGCCGGTCTGACCCGCCGTGGATGCCGCGCCGTCAATCGGCTCCGTGGCGATACCCGTGAAGGGATTGCGCAACGGCGAGTTGTGCGGAAGCATATCGACGATGGTCTCGCCGGAAATGGTGGTGGTCGTGCTCAGGTCGCCGGCGTATACGCCGTCGTTCTGGGCGGCGAAGTCCTCGGCGGCAACCTGCACCGAGTGACTGTTCGACTTCACGCCGGCTTCCTTGGAATTGGCCATGATGCGCACGAAGTTGGGCAGCGCGATGGCCGCGATGATGCCGATGATCACGACGACGATCGACAGCTCGATCAAAGTGAATCCGCGTTTGTTCATGTTCGTGTTCATGATTACTACCTCCGGGACATCCGCACGCGCTGCGTGCGTCCTCCTCGTCCCGTGGTGATGCCAGGTGCACACCCCGTGCCAGCGCACCGGATGGGTTCCGCGCAGCGGCGCGGTATGGAACAGAATGGATGGAAAGACCCGGAAAAAGGCGTGAGAAAGCCCCGTGGCCCCGCCGGGGAAGGATGCAGATCAGGAGAGGTTGATCGCGCTTCTCAAGTAGCGCATCAGATCATCGGCGACGCTAATGTCTTCCGGCGGCGCGATGCTCTTGTAGTGGGCGAGGGAATCGTAGGCCGTCTGGTAGTCCTCGGAGAGCGCGGTAACCAGGCCCAGGTTGAAATACGCGCTGGCCAGGTCGCCATCCACCTCGATGGCTTTTTCGTAGTGCATGCGCGCCAGCTTCAAATCGCCGAATTCGAAGTAGAGATTTCCGATGTTGTAATGTGATTCGGCGTGGCGCGGATCCGCCGCCAGCGATTGTGCGAAACACTCGAAGGCGGCGTCGAGGTCGCGCTTGATCGACTTGAGCACCCCGAGATTGCACCACGCATCGGGCACGAAGTCGCCATCGGTGATGGCGCGGCGATAGGCATCCTCGGCGCGCGGGTCGTTGTTGTCGTCGAGCAGGACGGCGGACTCGAACGCGCCGATCTGGAGCGGAATGGGAACGACCGAGCCCATTCGCGTCACCGGGGCGACGGTGCTTTCATCGCCGGGGCGGAACAGGTTCATCTGGCCCTCGGCTTCCATGCGCGATGACTTTTCGTCGTTGGAGACGTGGGAGCGCTTGAAGCCGAAACGCGAAACGGCTTCCACCGGGAAGCG
>DATNGX010000202.1:0-4869 GCA_035605755.1 Candidatus Krumholzibacteriia bacterium | reverse complement strand
CACGATCTCAACGAAATGGAACGGCGCCGGCTGTATCTCGATCTCGGGTGCAGCTCGCTGTTCGATTACTGTGTTCGAAAATTGAAATATTCCTCATCGGCGGCGGCGCGCCGGATTCAGGCGGCGCGGTGTATCCGGCTGTTTCCGGTCGTGCTCCGGTTGCTCCAGGCCAACGAGATCAGCCTGACCACGGTCGGTTCGATCGCACCCATCCTCAATACTCAGAATTGTGAGTCGATCTTGAAGCGAGTGCGCGGGGTTTCCTGCCGGCAGGTGGAGCGAATCGTCTGCGAGTATCGTCCTCCGGTCGCCATGCGCGACAGAGTGAAGCCGGTCCGCGTGGTGACTCCCGGCGCCGGGAGTGAAATCAAACAGTTCTCCCAGTTCCTGGCGGACGATGAGTTCGTCGCTTTGTTCGAAGAAGTGCGCCAGCTGATGTCGCGGGACGGGCATCATCCCTCGATGGCGGAGGTTTTGAAGACCACGCTCAGAGAATACCGGGATCGACACAGTCCGGCTGCTCGTCACGAGAGGCGAGGGGCCAGAACGAAAGCGGCGGCAGTCGCGTCAGTCGGAATCGGAGAGGTCGTGAACGAAGCATCGACTCCCGACTCCCGGCGCCGGGAGTGTGAAGACGCGCCGAAGGCGCGTCATGTTCCTGACGACATCCGCGATGCTGTTTTTGTGCGAGATGGTGGAAGATGCACGTTTATTTCCGGGGATGGAACGCGCTGTGGATCCACGCACGGACTGCAAATCGATCATATCCGGCCGTTCTCGGCTGGTGGAACACACGATCTGTCCAACTTGCGATTGCTATGCGCTGCCCACAACCGTCGTGCGGCGGAAATGGTTCTGGGGAGCAACGTGATGCAGCCATTCTTGCGGCCCGCGTGACGAGATCACGCGAACATTCACGGCAGCGAGGGCCGGGCGCTGGTTGTGAGGCAACGCATTCGCCGTAGTGAGAGGCCGGGCGCGGGTCGCGAGGCAACGCAATCGGCGCGGAACAGACGAGCGAGCGACAGAGCGCGGCGCAAACCGCGCTGCTTGATCGCGGCGCTACGCGTGCGTATACTTGCCTCTCAACCAAAATGAGCAATACCAATGGATAAGCGCATTCTCTGGGTCGACGACGAGATCGAGCTCCTCAAGTCCCATGTGACCTTCCTGCAGGGGAAGGGCTACAAGGTGGACACGGCCACCAACGGGGCCGACGCGCTCTCGCTCGTCAAGACGCACAAGTTCGACGTGATGCTGCTGGACGAGTCCATGCCGGGCCGGGGCGGGCTGGAGACCCTTGTCGAAATCAAAGAGATGGATCCCGCGCTGCCGGTGGTCATGATCACAAAGAACGAAGAAGAGCGCCTGATGGACAACGCCATCGGCCTCAAGATCGACGACTACCTCCTGAAGCCGGTAAGTCCGCTGCAAATCTACAGCGCGTGCAAGCGCATCCTGGACACGCCCAAGATTCAGGAAGCGCGTGTCTCTCCGGATTACATCCGCGAGTTCAACGACCTCAATTCGTTGATGCAGGACAACTCGTGGGACTCGTGGCTGCGCGTCCACAAGCGCCTGTGCGCATGGGATCGAGAGTTCGATCAGTTCCGCCAGACCGGGCTCGAGTCCACGCACGACGACCAGCGCCTGAACGCGTCGCGCCACTTCAGCGATTTCGTGGAGAGGAACTATCGCAACTGGGTGTCGTCCGACAAACGGCCGCCCATGAGCATGGATATTTTCCCGAAATTCATCGCACCCCACCTGCAGGCGGGCGAGAAGGTCTTTTTCATCCTCATCGATTGCGTGCGTCTCGACCAGTGGATGGTGATCGAAGAATTCCTGACCGATCAGTTCGACGTGCAGTGGGATTACTACTGCTCGATCCTTCCCACAGCCACGCCGTACTCGCGCAACGCCATTTTCAGCGGGCTCTTCCCGGACGAAATCGCGCGGCGCTATCCGGACAAGTGGCTGGAGCGCAGCACCGAGGAGTCGAGCAAGAACAAGTACGAGTCGTTCTTCCTCTCCGAGCAGATGCGCAAGCACCGCCTCGACGAGAGCAAGCTGCGCTACTCGAAGATTTTTACCGCGGCCGAAGCCAATGACGTGAAGAAGAAAGTGGCGGGATTGATGAACTCGCCCTTCGTGGCGCTGGTGTTCAACTTCGTCGATATTCTGACGCACGGCCGCAACCAGAACGAGATTCTGCAGCAGCTCCTTCCCAACGAGGGCGCCTTCCGTTCCCTCATGCGCTCGTGGTTCTCGCATTCGGTGCTGCGCGACATCCTGAGCGATCTGGCGCGCGCCAAAGTGAAGGTGGTGCTCACCACCGACCACGGCTCCATCCTGGGCCGCAAGTCCGCGCTCGTGTACGGCCGCCGCGACACGTCGACAAACCTGCGCTACAAGTTCGGAGACAATCTGAAGTGCGACGATCGCCAGGCCATCATCGCGCGCAAGCCCGAGGAGTACCGTCTGCCGGCGGAGTCGCGCACCAAGAACTACGTGTTTGCGCGCGAGTATTTCTATTTCGTCTATCCGACCAATTTCCGCGACTACGAAAAAGCGTACGAAGGCAGCTTCCAGCACGGCGGCGTCTCGCTGGAAGAAATGATCCTGCCCTGCCTGACGCTGACGCCGCGCTGAGACACCATGGAGAACCGCCGCGTCATTGCATGCACGGTGCACACGGCGTCGGAGTCTGAAACCGCGCGCTTCGGCGCCGAGCTCGGCGAGTGCATCGAGCACGGCACCTGTATCAGCCTGGTCGGCCCGCTCGGCGCGGGCAAAACGGTGCTCGTCGGCGGGCTGTGCCGTGGTCTCGGCATCGAAGAATCGGTCGTCAGTCCCACCTTCATCCTGCTGGAAACCTTTCAAGGCCGCCTGCCCGTGGTGCACGTCGATCTGTACCGGCTCGAGCACGAGCGCGAGCTCGAAGAGCTGGGCGTGTTCGACTATGTGCGCGACGGCGCGGTGCTCCTGGCGGAATGGGGCGATCGCTCGCCGCGGCTGCACGGCATGGCCGATGTCGAAATTCGGATCGAAGGCGAAGGCAGCGAGCGCTCCATCACGGTGTACGCCGTGCCCGACCTCGCGGAAGCATTTGCGGAGATTGCATGATCACGCTGGCACTGGATACGTCGCACCCGGTGGGAAGCGTGTCGCTCGCGCGCGACGGCGAGCTCCTGGGCAGCGAAACCTTCCGCGAGCCGTCCTCGCATCTGGTGGCGCTGGGGCACGCGCTCGATCAGCTGCTCACATCCGCCGCGCTGACGCCCGCCGGCATCGACCGGCTGGCCGTCGTGACCGGACCGGGAAGCTTCACCGGGCTTCGCATCGGATTGTCGTTCGCCAAAGGACTCCACGCCGCGCGCAACATTCCCATGGTCACCGTCAACGCGCTGCAGCTCCTGGCCCTGCCGTGGCTGGCGCCGGGTGCGCGCGTGTGCGCGATGATCGACGCGCGTCGCGGTGAAGTGTACGCCGCGCTCTACCAGCGTGCGTCGAGTGAAGCCTTGCTCGCGGATGCTTCCGCTGCGCACGAGCTGGTCGCGCCGCAGGCGCAGACGCCGGAGAAGTGGCTCGCCACGTTGAAGGATGCCCCCGAGGTATTGGTCGGCACGGGTGCCTTCGCGCACCGCGACGTGCTGCGCGCGGCGTGCCCGGGGGCGATGATCGTTGAAGGCGCTGCCATGTATCCGTCGACTTTGCACCTCGCGCAGATCGCCCACGGGATGCCCGCGCTGGAGGAGAAAGCGGTGCGCAGCCTCGAGCCGTTCTATGTGCGGGAGAGTGGCGCGGAGCAGGTCCGGTTGCGCGCGATCGCGCGCCATGCGGAGGGCCTCGATGGATGAGATGGTGATCGAGCCGCTCGCCGAGACCCACCTCGCGGAGGTGCTGCGCATCGAGCGCCAATGCTTTCCCGCGCCGTGGACCGAGGGAATGTTCCGCCAGGAAGTGGAAGAGACATGGCTCTCACGCTCGTTCGTCGCGCGTGTCGGCGATCAGGTGGCGGGCTACATCATCGCGTGGTTCCTGCGCGGCGAAGTTCACATTCTCAATGTGGCGGTGGCGGCGGAGTTCCAGCGCCGCGGCGTGGGCCGCAAGCTGATGGCGCACGTGATCGAGCTGGGAGAGCAGTCGGATCATCACCTGGTGACACTCGAAGTGCGCGCGAGCAATGATCCCGCCAAGCTTCTCTATGTCACCATGGGCTTCGCGCCGGTCGGAATCCGCCGTCGCTACTACCGCGACAACGATGAGGACGCCATCGTGATGGTCAAGCGCCTCAACGAGCGGAAGCCTTCGTGAGCCTCGCCGTCATCGCCGGAAGCGGACTGGCCGGCATCGCCTCCATCCTCGACGTCACCGGGACGATTCCGTTCGAACAGATTCCCGGGGTGAACAAGACAACGGTGACGGGTCATGCCGGACAATTGCTCCAGGGAACAGTTGACGGGCGCGTCTGCCAGCTGGTTCTGGGACGTCGCCATTTCTATGAAGGTGACCACGACGCGATGGCGCGGCTGATTGATTTCGTGGCAGAGGCAGGTGCTACCGCTTTGCTCGTGACAAGCGCAGCAGGTGGTCTCAGGAGGGAACTCTGTGCTGGAGACCTGGTCGTGATTCATGATTTCGTAGACTTACAGAATCGGCGCATGTCACGAACCGGTTCCGCGCAGTCGCGCGGTATCAAGCTTGACGCGCGTCTGACGCGGCTGTTCGAGCAAGCTGCAACACGCGCGTCCGTGTCCTGCCACCGCGGGTCTTCTTCGTGTACCAGCGGGCCCACTTACGAAAGCCCCATGGACGTCGAGTTTCTGCAGTACCTGGACGCAACCGTGGCCACCATGTCGGGAGCAC
>DATNGX010000201.1:0-8718 GCA_035605755.1 Candidatus Krumholzibacteriia bacterium | reverse complement strand
GATCGCCGTCGCGTGCGCAGGTCGCGATTCGTCCCGCAACGATGGAAAGCTGCTTGTGCTCGATGAGTGCATACACGCGCCCGGCCACGCCCGTCGACATACGGTGACGGTGCGCATCCCAGTAGGGACGCATGTGCCGGTAGAAGCGCGCCTGCTCCGTCGGTGACATGCGCTGCCAGATCGATGGTGTGACGGAACGAAGTCCGTTCAGCACGTCACGCCAGTCCTGGCCGAGAGACACGGCGCGCCGTGACTCCCGGCGCACAATGTCCAACAATCCGTGCGCGGTTCCGTCCCACGCCGTCAGTGCTTCCCGAATATCAATGACGCCGGGCCGGGATGGATGATGATCACGATGTGACTGCGGCAGGAGTCCGCGCCGCGAGACGGCGACAAAGCGCGCCGACGGATTGGCTTCGTGCAGGAAGAGCACCGCGTCCACCATGGTGAGACCGGTGCCCACCATGAGCGCGGAGGAAACACCGCGCAGGCGTTTCAACGCGCCCGGTTCCCACGGATCCAGCACGCAACGCTCGTGGTCGAGTGGAATGCCCGCGACGTGGCGCGGTGGAAGATTGCCGGTGGCGAGAACCACACGGTCGGCCGCGAGTGTGGTTCCCTTTCCAAAGCGCGCCACCACGCGGCCGTCAGCGCCGGGCTCGAGCGCGATGACCTGGTCGCTCACGGTTTCGATGGCGACGTTGGCCGCGGCCTTCGCACGAGAGTGTTCCAACAGATCAGCGAGGTAGTCGCCGTAGCGTGACCGCGGCACGAAGGTATCGCCGGCAATCTCCGCATTATCGCGACGAAGCCATTCGAGAAAGTCGCCCTCGCCGACAGCGCCCATGCGCCCGGCGGGCACGTTCAGAAGGTGGGATGGATGGTCGGTGGAGTAGGCGGCACCCCGGCCGAAGGTCCCCGAGCGATCGGCCAGCACGATGCGAACGCCTCGGGCCCAGCCCAGGCGGCTCAGGCCATGGGTGAGCGCCACGCCGCTGAACCCGGCTCCGACAATCAGGATGGTGGGAGTCATTGCTACTCTGATCAGAGTGTAATAGCACTCCGATCAGAGTGCAACCGACTATTCATTGGCCGCTCCAGGAGCCGGGTTACGGCTTCTGGACCAGGGTATACATCCCGAAGATCGTCTTCTTGAGCTCCTCGTCGGTGCCCCACCCGAACGTCTTCCCCATCACCCGCGCGGCTTCCGTGTCGTCCACGTCGAACGCGATCACTTTGAATCCGACCTTGGTGAACGTCTCCGTGCTGAAGGGCGAGCGTCCGTCGGCCCACGGGATGTACTTCTCACCCGGCGCGGCCGGCGCCGGATGGAGGTTGTAGATCATGAACAAACCGCCGGGCTTGAGCGCGTCGAAGACCGCGCGCACGTAGGTTTCGTCGTCGACATCGAGGTGCACGAGCATGCGCGGATCGACTTCCTGTTCCGGATGGATGTAGCCGCGCTTGAGTGTGTTCTTCGAAATGAACACGTCGTAGCCCTTGCCCACCTTCTTGACCATGGCCGGATCTTTGGGAAACTGGCCGTAGGCCAGGGTGACGCTGCCATCGCGTCCCTTGCCAGATGCCTCGCAACGCGCCACTTTGCCCGTTTCTTTGGTGTAGATGATTTCGAGGATGGGATCGACTTCGATGCCCGTCACGTCCGCGCCCACGGAGGCGAGCGCGTGCAGCTGGCCGATGGAACCGAATCCGAAATCCACCAGCTTCAAGCCCTCGGTGCTCTTTACACCCGCCTGGCCCAGAAGCTCCACCGGCCGCACGAACGCCACCGGCGTCCCGTAGCGCGTGAAGTAATAGAACTCGCCGTCGATATCCTTCTTCGCGTAGCCGGCCAGCTGGGCCTCCGTCATTTTGGCCGCATCGGCTTCAGAGAGTGCCTTGCGCGTCTCCTTGTTGTAGTAGACCGCCGTCGGTGCGGGTGGCTGCAAACATCCGAATCCATTGAGCAGCGACTGCGCAAATGCGGATGGCGCCTGCGATCGGATCGCACCCGCATCCTGCATGATCAACTCGGTGGGCGGCGTCGCGGGCGCATCGGCCGCCGGGGTCTGCAACAGCAGGGCGAGCGCGAAAGCTTCGAAGAAGGCCATGTTGATTTCCTCCGGAATGGGTAACGGTGGGGCTTAGCGCTATCTACGGCCCGCTCTCTACAGAGTTACACGGGCCAGTTTGCGGTTGTTGAAATCACCTGCCGGCACGCTTGTTAAGTGCAGGAGGGCGACATATGAAACGAGTCCTGTTTGGAGTGCTCCTGTGCGCTTTGGGCGCAACCGTGGCGCTGTCGCAGGTGGATACCACCGGCACGCGGAAGCCGAGCTATCCCGATTCGATGGCCCCGTCGCCTTTGAGCGACGATGGCACGGAGTCCGGAAATGCCGTGAGGCGGGCAGTCATCTGCACGGGGATCATGAATCATGAGCCGACCGATTCGGTGACAAACGTTCCTGCCAACACGAGCAAGGTATTCTTCTTCACCGAGATCGCAGGCATGGAAGGGAAGACGATCACGCATCGTTGGATGAAGGACGGATCGAAGGTGGCCGACATTCGCATTTCGGTGCCGAGCAATCGCTATCGTTGTCACTCGAGCCGCTCGGTGTCCGGCAAGACTGGCAACTGGACGACCCAGGTGCTGGATGAAAACGGCAAGAAGCTCAGAGAAATCAGCTTCACCGTCGGCACCCCCAGCGGCGAAACCCCGCTTGGGATGCGTTAGCGGCTTCTGTTAGATTCGGCGGCATGACGCCTGCAAAGCGGCCGCTGCCGATCATTGCAGTTACCTGCGGTGAACCGGGAGGAATCGGACCCGAGCTGGTCGCAAAGCTCTTCGGACGCTGGCGGCCGGCTGATTCGGTTGCTCTCGTGATTGGCTCCCCGGAGCTCTACGAGCGCTGGCGCCGGCGATTCAAATTCAACGCTCCCGTCATCCGCTCGATCGAAGAAGTGCGCGCCGCGCGTTCGCGCCCGGCGCGCGTTTTCATTCTGGATTCCGGCATCACGGCGCGCTACACCGTGGGCGCAGACAGCGAAGGCGGCGGCCTTCATGCCGGCACGTCCATGCGCATCGCATGTGACCTGGCCCGAGAACGCGCCGTCGCCGGCATCGTCACACCGCCCGCGTCCAAGAAATCATTCAACCTCGCGCACTTCGACTTTCCCGGCCATACCGAGATGCTGGCGCGTTACCTGAATGCGCCGGACTGCCAGATGATGATGGCGCGCCGCGATCTGCGCGTGATCCCGTTCACGCGGCACGTGCCGCTGGCGGAGGTGGCGCCGGAGCTGCGCCCCGAACGTCTCGAGGTGTGCATCCGTGTCACGCACGAAGCGCTGCGTCGCGATTTCAAGATTGCGCGTCCGCGCATCGACGTGGCGGGACTCAATCCCCACGCGGGTGAAGATGGCGTCATCGGCACCGAGGATCGCGACATCATTGCACCAACGATCGCACGGCTGCGTAAAATGAGAATCGACGTCAGCGGACCCCACCCGGCCGACGCCATGTTCCAGTCTGCGCCGCTGGCGGCGAAGGCGCCGGACCGGACGCGTTCGCGGCCCCGCAGCGCCAAAAAACAGGGATACCCCGATGCCTACATCGCCATGTACCACGACCAGGGACTGGTCCCGTACAAGATGCTGGCCCAGAAAACCGGTGTGAATGTGACAATTGGCCTCCCCACGCCGCGCACCTCGGTCGACCATGGCACCGCCTACGACATCGCGGGGCGGGGGATCGCCGAAGATGAATCATTGCTCGAAGCCTACCGCCTGGCGGAGTATCTGTCACAACGGAAGGCATCCAGATGACCGAAGACGCAACGACGAATCCAGGCACGCAGGCCTCTGCCAATACCGAGCGCACCGTCATCGGCGTCTATCATTTGACGCGCGAATACGGCGACCGCCAGGCGCTGGAGGACGTGAGCTTCACCATCGCCAACGGCGAGTTCGTGTTCATGGTGGGGCCGAGCGGAGCGGGGAAGAGCACGCTCCTACGCATGATCTACATGGACGAGTATCCCACCAGCGGCCAGGTCGTGGTGGGGCCGTTCGTGTCGACGCGCATGAAGCGGCGCGATATTCCGTTCTTGCGCCGCCGCGTCGGTATCGTGTTCCAGGATTACAAACTCCTCGACGACCGCACCGTGTTCGACAACGTCGCCATCTGCATGCGTATCACCGGCGCTTCTCCGTTCTCGATCAAGCGCCGTGTGGCGACACTCCTCAACGACGTCGGCCTGCACCACAAGCAGAGGCAGATGCCCAAAGCGCTCTCGGGCGGTGAGCAGCAGCGCGTCGCGATTGCGCGCGCGCTCGTCAATCATCCGTCGATCCTGCTCGCCGACGAGCCCACGGGAAATCTCGATCCCGATTCGGCGGAAGACATTCTGCGCCTGTTGTTCCGCATCAACAGCGCGGGCACCGCGGTGTTGATGGCGACACACGACCATTCGTTCGTGAAGACGTTTGGCCAGCGCATCCTCCATCTGCGCGACGGCAAGGTGCTGGAAGACCACCGTACCGGCCTCGTCGGCAACATGGGCGACCGTCTCGAGGCATTGCGCCTCCAGCGCGATCGCGAGCGGCGCGTCGACAAGGAGATCAAGCGCCAGCGCGGCGACGAGCTCTCAACCAGGAAATCGGAGTAAGCAGCATGATGCGCCGCATCTTCTACATCATCGACGAAGCGCTGCTCACCGTGAAGCGCCACAAAGGCCTCACCTCCATCTCGATTGTGATCATGAGTCTCTCGCTCCTCATGCTCGCCGTGTTTCTGCTGGCCACCGACAACGTGCTCAAGCTGGTGAGCGAAGCGCAGAACGAGATGAAGATGTACGTCTATCTCGACGACGGCGTGTCGCAGGACGAGGCCCAGAGCCTTTATCAGAAGATTCTCCAGGAATCCGAAGTGAGCGAGGTGCAGTTCGTCTCCAAAGACGAGGCGATGGAAGAGTTCCGCGAGCAGCTCGGCGACGACTCCGATCTGGTGGGAACGCTGCGCGCGAACCCGCTGCCCAACTCGTTTCTGGTGACGCCCAAAGAAGAGTTCAAGACGCGCGACGCGATGGTGGCGCTGGCCGGCCGCATCGAGCCTCTTCACGGTGTCGAAGAAGTTCGCTACGGCCGCGAGTTCCTGGACAAGTTTGCTTCGGTTCTGAAGGCACTCTACTTCGTGAATGGCGTGGTGGGATTCATCGTGATTCTCTCCGCGCTCTTCATCATCTCCAATGCCGTTCGCCTCACCGTCATCAGCCGGCGCAAGACCATCGAGATCCTGAAGCTCGTGGGCGCCACCAACAGCTACATCGTCGCCCCCTTTATTATTGAGGGGGCGTTCCAGGCCGGCGTCGCCGCGGTGCTGTCGCTGGCTCTCCTGTGGGGCGTGACGGTGGCGTCGCGCAATGTCCTTCCCGACTTGAACTTCTTTTCGGCCCAGAAGTCGGCCGTCTATCTCCTCACCTGCGTCGTCATCGGATCCATCGGGAGTTTCCTCGCGCTTCGGCGCATGCTCAAAATGAACTGATGAAAAGATTTGCGGCCATCATGATTGCGAGCGCATGCGCGTGCCTCACCGTGGCCGCACTTTCCGTTGCCCAGACTGACGATGTCAGCGAGAAACAAAAAGAGCTCGATCGCATAAAAAGAGAAATCCAACAGCACCGCGAAAAATCAAAACAGCTCAGCTCGCAGGAGAAGCAGACCGCCAAACAGCTGCAGAGTCTCGACAAGGAGCTCGATCTCGCCAAGCAGTACGTGCGCAAGCTCAACGATCAGGAAAATACCATCGACCGGCGCATCGGTGAGCTGATGATCGAAATCAGCGGGCGTGAGCGGACCTTGTCCGGGCAGGAGAAGGCGCTGGGCAAGCGGCTGCGCGAGATGTACAAGCAGGACCCGCACTACAGCTGGGAGCTTCTCCTCGGGGCGAAGAGCATGGATGACGCCGTGCGCCGTTACCAGTTCATGCACGTCATCGCGCAGTCGGATGCGCAGATGATCGGCACCTATCGCGAGAGCAAAAAGCAGCTCGAGACCGAGTCGTCGCGCCTCGGTGAATCCATGCAGCAGATCGCGGAAGTGCGAGCCGACAAGGAAGCCGAAAACAAGAACCTCGAGGCCAACAAGAAGAAGCGCCAGAGCATGCTCGTTGCCATTCGGAGCGAAAAGTCCAAACACAACGATGCCATTGCCGATCTCGAGAAGGCGCAGGCCGAGGTGCAGAACCTCCTCGATGATCTGCAGCGCCGCGGAACGCCGGAGAAGGATCTACCCCGGAGCGGCGAGTTCGCAGCGCTCAAGGGCCGCTTGATGTGGCCCGTGTCGGGGAAGATCATCCGCGGTTACGGCAAGCACACCCATCCCAAGTACGGCACCGTGACCATGAACAACGGCGTGGATATTTCCGCGTCGTCGGGGGCACCCATTGTGGCCGTCGCGGCCGGTACCTGTGAATTCGTGGACTGGATCGACTCGTTCGGAAAGTGTGTGATCCTGAATCACGGCGGCGGCTACTACACCCTCTACGCCCACGTCGCCGACACCAGCGTTTCGCAGGGACAGAAAGTCGGCAAGGGCCAGGTCATCGCGTCCGTCGGCGACACCGGCTCTCTGGAAGGCTACGTCTGCCACTTCGAAATCCGCAAAGGCCGCGGCGCCCTCGATCCGGCCGCGTGGCTGACGCGAAAACCGAGCTCATAACTCTCCGCTAAGTGAAAAAAGTAGTTACTGCCGCCGCGGCAGTAATCACTCATTTCACAAGCAGGGCGCGGTGACGCGCGTTGCACTCGAGCGGCGATTGCTTGCTATCCGTGAACTTGTCTATACTCCGTTTCATGCCACCACGAGCTACCGCAGAACCAAGACCGCTACCCGCACTCGACCTCGAGCAAACACAGGCGTTCGCGTATTTGCGATCGCTGGAGCGCGGCGCCATTCCGCCGCTTCTGTTTGATGGGCCGGATGGAAGCGGGAAGGAATTCGCGGCGATCGAGTTTGCGCGGGGGCTGCAGTGCGAGAAAGACACGCCGTGCAAGCTGGACGGGCCGAAGTGCATATCGTGTCTGCACGCCTCCGTTCTGGAGCATCCCGGCATTCATCTCATCTATCCCACGCCGACGCAGGGAAGCGGTGAGGACGAAGAGGGCGACGTCAACGACATCGCCAAGATCCTGGAAGAGAAGCGCACAGACATCTTCGCGCAGCCGTCGTTCACCAAGAAGGTTTCCATCCGCATTGCCCGCGCGCGCGCGGTGATTCAGCGCGCCAACACCAAGCCCTTCGATGCGCGCTACCACGTGTTCATCTTTGTGGACGCGCATGCCATGCGCGAGGAAGCGCAGAACGCGCTCTTGAAGCTGGTGGAAGAACCGCCGGCGACGGTGGCGATCATCTTCGTCACGTCGAACGTCGAAACCCTGCTCTACACGATTCGTTCGCGCTGCCAGCGCGTCCGCTTCTTTCCACTGAAGCGAAAGATCATCGAGCAGGTACTGACGGACTACTACGGTGCGGACCCGAAAGCGGCGAAGCGCGCGGCGTCGATGTCACAGGGCTCGATCAACCGTGCTCGCGCACTGGTTGAGTCTGCCGACCTCGAGGATCGAGACGCGGCCATGGGGCTGCTGGTTGGACTGGCGAAGAACCCGGAGTCGTGGGCGTTTTCGCAGGCGCTGATCGGCGCTCGCGGCGCCAACCGCGAGAGTGTGGCGCGGGTACTGGATCAGATGTCGGTGCTCTTGCGCGATGCGATGACGGGAGATCCTGAGCTGGTCATAAACGCGGATATCGCCGACGAGGTCACGCGCATGAGCGCGTACTACGGCCGCGGCAAGATTCCGCAGGCCATCGAAATGGTGAACGACACACGCACCGCGGTGTTCCTTGCCAACGCCAACATTGATGGGTCGCTCGCGGATCTGTTTCTGAAATTGAGAAGACTGCAGACAGCGTAGCGACAACGTTGGGTGAAATTCACCTTCGTTACGAAGGTGAAAAAGACCCAATGAAGATTACTGCCGCTGGCGCTGGTTGCGCTGGCGCTGAATCCACCACGACGAGAGCATCGTCGACGCCAGCACCACCACCACAACGATAAGCGTGACGTACACGGGCAACTCGTACCAGTGCGAGATCAGCATCTTCACGCCCACGAATCCGAGCACAATGGCGAGGCCGTGGTTCAGGTACTCGAAGGTCACGATGAGCTTTCCGATGGCGGAGTAGAGCGAGCGCAGGCCGAGAATGGCCATCGCATTGGATGTGTACACGATGAACGGATCGGTGGTGATGCCGAGGACGGCGGGAATGGAATCGAGCGCAAACATGATGTCGGTGACGTTGATCACCGATAGCACGACGAACGCCGGCATCAGCATCAAGCGCCCGTCGACCCGGGTCAGGAAGTTGCCGCCCGTCCACTCGCGCGTTGCCAGCCACGGTTTCAGCAGCCGGTAGGCAATATTCTTGTCGGGATGAACTTCGGCTTCCTTCTGCGTCGCCAGCTTGACGCCGGTGTACACCAGAAACGCGCCCAGGATGTACGTCATCCAGTGGAAACGTTCGAGCAGGACGACGCCGGCCAGGATGAAGGTCAGACGCATCACCAGCGCGCCGATGATTCCCCAGAACAGAATGCGGTGCTCGTACTTCTTGGGCGTCTGGAAATACTGGAAGATGACAAAGAAGACGAAGAGATTG
>DATNGX010000200.1:0-2966 GCA_035605755.1 Candidatus Krumholzibacteriia bacterium | reverse complement strand
AAAAGTTGGTATCCACAAATGACGAAAGCCCGGCCACTTGCGTAACCGGGCCGTCGTTGTCATGAAACTTGTGCGCCCATCGTGGGTCGCCTGCAGAACGGAGCGCACCTCGTCCTGCCGCCGGAGATCACTCGCACGAATGCGAATGTCATCCACGTTCAATGCATGGTCTCCTCCTCAAGGAAGTGGGATCCACGGCCCCAAAGCCTGGAAGATCGCGCACGCCATTGCTCCACCCATACAGGCGCTGCAAAGAGCACTTCCTTGCCAAATGCGGCAAACGAACGTGGAGCACGCAGTGATCAGGCTGCACATCGATTGCACAAACCGGTTCATTTGTTCGGGCTGGTCGCCGACCAGGGCGTACGACACGTCGGGAGATGACAGCAATTGAATTAAGAGTTCGCCCGCCTCGTTGTCCTTGAGCGAGCTGTTCGCGTGGGGAAGATAGTAGGCGCGGTATGCTTCTGCCTGCGCCCCGTACTCGCGGGCACTTTCGGGAAGATGAGTAGTCGGCAAGCCGTGCTCGATCTGATTGATCGTGCGTGCCTTCGTCTCCTCGGAAATTTGCGGATAGTCGAACGACGCCCGATCGCCGTTCGCGTCATAAGACTCGCGCACACGTTCGTCGGTTTCGAGGACGCTCCAGGCCACGTAGTCCTCTTCGGTGGCCTGACGATATGTGACTTCGTTGGTTTCCTGGTTGACTGTCATTTCGATTGAGTAAAGCAGACGGCCTGACGCGTCGATCAGCATGGCGTTGCCGCCAATCGTCACGACACCATCGCCGGCCGGCTCGATGCGCAAGGTCGCACTGAACCCGGCGCCTTCCACACTCGCCGTTGTCTCCCTGCGTTCATCATTCCGGTTCAGGTTTTTCATCACGAAGGGGCCGTTGCTGGTTTGTACAGTTAGTTGCCTGGTTTCTGGTTTTACGTTGGTGTCCGGTTTCTGCACGTCGTTGTTGCAACCAACGAGTGGCAGCACACACATCAGGATCCCGGCCAGTTTCCGCTTCATGTCCCCACCTCCGTTACTTCCTGCCGGTTGCTGATGGTGACGGGAGGAAGGCGTTGGCATTGGATGTGCCAGCGCACGCGAGGCTCGTCAGCGTGCAGATGCAATGACTTGGCTGCGCGTGCCCCGCGGCTGGCGCGAAGTGCTCACTTCGCGCGTTGTACGTTTCCGTCAGGTTCTCTGCCGCCCGCAACGAGTTGCGTTGTGCTGGGAGCGCCGAGCCGGTGTCGAACGAACGACACCGCCGTCGAGGCACTTCTTTCATTTATAGAGGGACGTGCGTACAATCACTCCGTGGCGACGCGCTCATCCAGGAAGCCCCGCGGCAAGAACCGTCGTGCCACCTCTGCCCACGCCCTGCCGTCGCCGCTGAGCCCCGAAACGGCTGCATCGCGAGAACAGTTTGTCGTCGAGGCGCGCTCCTACTTCTCGCTTCTCACCCGTCCGCTCATTGATATGCGCACGCCCAAAACCGGCGGGCGGGACTTTGCGCTCAAGTACACGCGCATGGTCGACACCATCGTGGCGCTGCTCTTTCAGCGGGCCGTCGACGAGCATGGGCTCGCGCTGGATGAGGCCGACATCGCCGTCATGGCGCTGGGCGGCTACGGCCGCTCCGAGATGGCGCCGTACTCGGACGTCGACCTCTTCATTACGTGCGGCCATAAGACGCCCCTGATCGAGGCCATCGCCGCCGCCTTCATCCGTTATATGTGGGACATCGGCTTCGAGCTCGGCCACGCGGTCGAGTCGCTCATCGAAGCCGACGAAGCCATCACGCGCGACATGGACATGAAGACGTCGCTCATAGAGAGCCGGTGGGTGTGCGGATCCAAGCGCGTCGCGCGCGCGTTCGAAAAGCGCGTGGGTCTTTTGCGTCGCAACGATCGCGAGGAATTCCTGCGCCGCAAGATTTCCGATGCGCTCTCCCGCCACGACAAGTTCGGCCGCAGCTTCCAGCTGATCGAGCCCGAAGTCAAAATGAGCCCCGGCGGTCTGCGTGATTATCAGACGCTGGTCTGGCTGGGATCGGTGGGACGGTTGCCGCACGGACTGGTGGCACTGCGTCGCAAGGGACTCCTGCTGCCCGGTGAACGGCGCGAGCTCGAAGAAGCGTACGACTATCTCTTGCGCGTGCGCGCGGAGATGCACATCAACACGAAGTCGAAGCAGGACGCTCTGACCGTGGCGGTGCAGCAGGAAATCGCAAAGAACCTCGGCCATGTCGCGCGCGGCGATCATCTGCCTGTCGAGAATTTCATGCGCGAGTACTACAAGCACACGCGCACCATTTATCGCATTACACGCGACTGTATCGAGTCGATGGATTTCGGGCGGCATGTCGGTGTGTTGCTGGGCCAGGGCAAGGTGATGCGTCGCGACAACCGGCTGAGCGTTCCGCTGCGTCCGAAGATGCTGCGTGAGCGCCCGCTTTATGTGTTCGAAAAGCAGAAGGAAACCGGGCAGAAGCTCGACCGCGGTCTGCGCCGGCGCCTCGAGCTGGCGCAACAGGAGCTCCACGGTGCACAGGTGCTGCACCGCATGCGGAAGGAATTCCCGCCGCTCCTGGATGATGATCGCAACGTGGTGCGCGTCGTGCGCTCACTCCACGAGACGTGCTTTCTGATGCGCATCATTCCCGAGTACGACCAGCTCACGTGTCTCAAGAGATACGACCTGTATCACCACTTCACCGTGGATGAGCACAGCTTCAAGGTGCTCGAGAATCTCGCCGAGCTCGGGAATCCCGAAGTCACCAGCCGTGACCCCATGGCGCCTGATGCTCCGGCCACCAAGGCCGGCGATTCGCTCGTGCGGCTGTACTCCGAGCTGCCCGAGAAGCGCGTGTTGTTTCTCGCGGCGCTCCTGCACGATGTGGGGAAAATCGAGGGACACGATCACGCCGTACGCGGCGCCATTCTCTCGCGCACCATTCTGGAGCGCATGGA
>DATNGX010000199.1:0-3476 GCA_035605755.1 Candidatus Krumholzibacteriia bacterium | reverse complement strand
CAAAACGAAGTTCCCGCAGGGATGGGAATCACCGAAGCCGTATATGAGGATTGTGAAGCTTTAGACCACCCGCGCTTTGACCAGATGGCCCCGCGTTCCCACGGAGGAGCGCGGGGCTTTTTGTTTTTTCGCTTACTTCACGAGGACAAGCTTGTAAGTCCGCACCGCGCCCGCATGTGAGATTCTTGCGAAGTAGATCCCGGAACTGACACGTGCGCCATTCTGGTCCACGCCCCGCCATGCGGTCGCGTACGCTCCAGGGACTTTAACCTCATCGAGGGTGCGCACGATGTGTCTTCCGCGCGCGTCGTACACATCGATTGTCACACGTCCGGCTGACGGCAGCGTGTAACGCAACGTCGTGGCGGGGTTGAACGGATTGGGATAGGCCGAGAGCGACAACACGCGCGACGTCGGCATTCCGTCGGTGCCCGTCAGCACACGCACCATGACCGGCGCCCCTTCGTTGCCCGAGAAATCCGTGGCCGTGACGAAGTAGTACGCGCGTGGCGTCGACGCCAGGTCGATGTGGGTGTCGATGACGTAGTCGATCAACGTGCTGTTTCCAAAGCTGGCGTTGGAAGCGCCGTAGATGGAATAGTAGTTCACGTCCGGTGCTGTCGACGCGTTCCATTCCAGCAGGTGGTCGTCGAGGCGCAGCGCCGACATGCCGGGTGCCAGGTTGTCGATCGACGAGCCGATGCCCGGGCCGGCGATGAACACGCCGACGGGGGTTTCACGCGCCGCGTATATGTAGACCGGTGTGTTGAAGTCGCCGGTGGCAATGGTCGAATCGACAAACGTCGGGACGATCATCTCGTAACTGGTCGCGGCGTGCGCCGGAATCGAGCCCACGTACACGCGGGGTCCGCCGCCGGCGGGGCTGCGCATCGCAGCCACCGGGTTGGTGAGGTCCTCGACGTACGCTTCGTAACGAACGATCGGGTCGGTCGAGATGGCGTCGTCATTGCCGGAGCGCTGGAAGCGCACGCGCAGCTTGCGTCCCTGGTCGTTGGGCACATCGCGCGCCGACTGGATGACGGGCTCGCGCGCGTTGGCGGCGGCCACCAACAGGAAGGGATCGTTTCCCGCCGCGGTGAGCGCGCCGAAACCGAAATCCATCACTCCCTGAAAATAGCCGGTGAACGCCACGCGGCCCGCGCCGATGTCCACGGCGTTGCCGTATTGATCGCTGACATCACCGTAGAGCTTCGTCCACACCGCGGCTCCGGTCGTGCCGAGCCGGGCGAGGAACGCGTCGCGTCCACCCGCGGAGGCGAGGTTGGTGAGTCCCAGGTTGATGGTGCCCATGGACTGCCCGCCGATATAGACCGCGGAGTCGTCACAGTCGACCGAGATGCCGAGCTGCGAGCTCGCGTCACCGTAGCGCTGGCTCCACTGGTGGTTTCCCCCCGTGTTGAACTTGGCGAGGAACACGTCTTCCAGCCCGGCAGAGGTCAGTGCCAATCCGCCGAAATTCACCGTGCCGACCATCGACCCGGTGACGTAGACCTCGCCGCCGCTGGTGGCGGCGATCTGGCTCGCGACCTGGTTCGCCGCGTCGCCGAAACTCTTGCTCCACTGGTGGACGCCGGCCCCGCTGAGTTTCGCGATCACGATATCGTTGACGCCCGCGCTCGTGAACGTCGCGCCGCCGAGATTGATGGTTCCTGTGTAGTAACCGCACAGGTACACGTTGCCCGCGCCGTCCGTGTCCGCACCGGCCGCGAACTGGCTGCCCGCCGCATCGCCGAAGCTCTTGCTGAACACGTGGTTGAGCCCGGAGCTGAATTTGGCGACGAACATGTCGCTGGCCCCCGCGCTGGTGAGAGCGACGCCGCCGAAATTCACCGTGCCCTGGTAATAGCCCACCATGATCACGTTGCTCGCGTTGTCGACCGCGAGGTCGGTGACGGTCTGGATGCTCGCGTCACCGAATTTCTTGCTGTTCATGTACGTGAGCCGATAGTCGTAACGCACCAGATAGATGTCGTTGCTGCCCGAGCTGGTGAAGGTGCCGGCGCCGCCCAGGTTGATGGTGCCTGCGAAGTTTCCCGCGGTCATGAGGGTGCCATCGGCCAGCCACTCGATGGCCACGCCCGACTGCGCGGTGGCGTCGCCGAACAGTCGCTCCGAGATGAACGTGCCGTCCGGCTCGAACGTGGCCAGGAACACGTCATTGTTTCCCTGGCTGGTCATGTTTCCGCCGCCGAAATTGATCGTGCCCTGGAACGCGCCCGTGATCGCGATGCGTCCCGTCACGTTGTCGATGGCCACGTCGTACGCGAACTGCGAGCTGGCGTCGCCGTACGACGCGCCCCACAACGGGGCGATGGTGAAAGCGCGCGCGGGTGTCGTGAGTGCGCAAAGCAGCGCGATGCCACCCAGAACGCGGAATGTCAATGTGCGCATGTTCATTTCAACATCACCAGCTTGTAGGCCCGCGTCGCACCGCTGTGCTCGACGCGGACAAAATAGATTCCGCTGGCAACGCGCCCTCCGGCGTCGTCGCGACCGTCCCATCCGGCGGTGAAAGCGCCCGCGGGCGATTGCGCATCGACCACCGTGCGCACGCGCGCACCGCTGGCGTTGAACACGTCGACGTGCACGGGGCCGGACGCGGGCAGCGTGTAGCGGATGGTCGTGGCGGGGTTGAACGGATTCGGGTACGCCGACACCGAGAGCGTGCGCGGCGCCGCGGGGGACACCGTGTGTGTGCCATCGAGCGACGCGGCTTCGCTTTCATTGCCGGCGCGATCGGTCGCCGTCACGAAAAAGCGCGCGAACGCGCGCTCCGTTACATCCATGCGCGTGGTGGTCGTGTAATCCAGGAGCTGGGCCGATGCGTCGAACGCGCCGCTCGATCCATACACGGTGTAGTACGCGACATCATCGTCGTCGGGGGCGCGCCAGGACAATTCACCGCCGGTCAGAACGAGATTGAGCGGCACGGCAGGTGCCAGATTGTCGAGCGAGAGACCGCTCATGGCCGGTGAGTCGAAGAACAACGCGGGGTCATCGGTGGTGGCGCGAACCTTGTAGACCGACGGGTGCATGCCGTTGGCGGCCGTCGCATCCTGCTGCGTGAACGCCAGCGCGTAATAATTGACCAGGCTGTGCGCCGGTGCCTCGCCGGCCAGAATCCACGTCTCTGCCGCCGCCGTGCCCGCCGCGTTCAGGCCGAGCGGATCGTCGCGCAGGTAGATTTCGTAATTGCGAATGGGAAGTACGGAGGTGGATACGTCGTAGTCCGACGTGGTCCAGCGCAGGCGCACCCTTCCACCCTGGTCGTTTTCCACATCCTCCACCGCGACGATGTCGGGTTCCACAGTGAAGTTGCCCAATTGCGCCACATACGCATCCGAGTCCCGCGTTTGCGAAAAGAGCGCTCCGTTGTATCCGAAGGTCACGTCCTTGTCGAAACGCCCGGCGCACCACGCCTGCGAGCCGCTGGAGATGATATCGCCGCCGAAGTC
>DATNGX010000198.1:0-5209 GCA_035605755.1 Candidatus Krumholzibacteriia bacterium | reverse complement strand
TTCTTGGAAAGGTCACCATTCGCAACGGCGGTGGTGACGTCCGCGATGTTTCGCACCTGGTTCGTCAGGTTCGACGCCATCAGGTTGACGTTGTCGGTCAGGTCCTTCCAGGTGCCGGCGACGCCGGGCACGACCGCCTGGCCGCCCAATTTGCCTTCGGTGCCGACCTCGCGCGCCACGCGGCTGACTTCCGACGCGAAGGCGTTCAGCTGGTCGACCATCGTGTTGATGGTGTTCTTGAGTTCCAGGATCTCGCCGCGCACGTCCACCGTGATCTTGCGGCTGAGGTCGCCGCGCGCCACTGCAGTTGTGACTTCAGCAATATTCCGCACCTGCGCCGTCAGGTTGGACGCCATCGAGTTGACGTGGTCGGTCAGGTCCTTCCAGGTGCCGGCGACGCCGGGCACGACGGCCTGTCCGCCCAGCTTGCCGTCGGTGCCGACTTCGCGCGCGACGCGGGTGACTTCCGACGCGAACGAACGCAGTTGGTCGACCATCGTGTTGATGGTCTCCTTGAGCTGCAGGATTTCGCCGCGCACATCGACGGTGATCTTGCGCGACAGATCGCCGTTTGCGATCGCGGTCGACACTTCGGCGATGTTCCTCACCTGCGCCGTGAGGTTCGACGCCATGAAGTTCACGTTGTCGGTGAGATCCTTCCACGTGCCGCCCACGCCGGGCACCTGTGCCTGGCCGCCGAGCTTTCCTTCCGTGCCCACCTCACGCGCCACGCGCGTCACTTCGGATGCGAATGCGTTGAGCTGGTCCACCATCGTATTGATGGTGTCCTTGAGCTCCAGGATTTCACCGCGCACATCCACCGTGATCTTGCGGGAAAGGTCGCCGCGCGCCACGGCGGTCGTCACCTGCGCGATGTTGCGGACCTGGTCGGTCAGGTTGCCGCACATGGCGTTCACCGAGTCGGTGAGATCTTTCCACGTGCCGGCCACGCCGGGCACGATGGCCTGGCCGCCGAGCTTGCCTTCGGTGCCCACTTCGCGCGCCACGCGCGTCACTTCGGACGCGAACGAGCGCAGCTGATCCACCATGGTGTTGATGGCTTCCTTGAGCTGAAGAATTTCGCCGCGCACGTCCACGGTGATCTTTTTGGAAAGGTCTCCAGACGCGACCGCTACCGTCACTTCGGAGATGTTGCGCACCTGGCCGGTCAGGTTCGACGCCATCGAGTTCACCGAATCGGTGAGATCTTTCCACACGCCGGAGACGTCGGGCACTTCGGCCTGACCGCCGAGCTTTCCTTCCGTGCCCACCTCGCGCGCCACGCGCGTCACTTCCGACGTGAACACGCCCAGCTGTTTGATCATCGAGTTCACGATCTTGGCGGAGCGGAGGAATTCGCCTTCGAGGGGACGGCCTTCCATGTCGAGGCGCATGGTCTGCGAGAGGTCACCCTGGGCGACGGCGGCGAGCGCGCGCGTTACTTCCGTGGTGGGCCAAATCAGGTCGTCGATCAGCGTATTGAGCGACTCTTCCATGTCGACCCACGCTCCGCCCTGGCGGGGGAAGCGCACACGCTGTTTGGTTTTTCCTTCTTTGCCGACGGCCTGTCCCACTTCTTCGAGCTGTTCCGCCATGGCCTGGTTGGCGCTGACGAAATCGTTCACGGCGTCGGCGATCTTGCCGTGCAATCCGCTCCAATGTTCGGGAAGCCGCACGCTGAAGTCGCCGTCACGCACGGCGAGGAACACACGCAGAAGCTCGCGCAGCTCTTCCTGGGAGTCGCCGTCGTTGGCAGTGGGAGGGGTGGTCTGTGCGGGTACGCCTGGCATCGAGCCGTTGTCGCCGATCAGGGCGGATGTTTTTGAATTCTCCTGCACCGGGCTCTTTGCCATTTCCAACTCCTGGCGGCGCGTCATGTCCGCGGGCGCGGCTGCTCACCGCTGCGCCTGCGGCTCAGATCCACGAAAACGGCCACCTTCTTGCGCACGATCTCGGCGTCGAGTGGCTTGACGAGGTAATCCGCACCGCCCGCGGTGTAAGCGCGGTGAATTTCTCCGGGATCGTTTCCGAATGCGGTAATGAAAATGATGGGGATGTCGCGGCTGCGCTCGAGCGCTTTCAGGTTGACCGCGACTTCGAGCCCGTTCATGCCCGGCATGGCGACATCGATGAGCGCCACCGCGAACGGCTCACGCAGGGCGAGACTCAGTGCTTCTTCGCCGGTGGTCGCGGTCACGAGATTGTATTCCGGCCGCTCGAGGATGGCGGAGAGCGCCATGAGATTTTCGGGACGGTCGTCGACAAGCAGAATGCTTGCTGGTTTGACACTCGCGGACCCCTTGGCGGCCGCGATGTTCACGGCTGGAATGGTGAAAAACAGCGTGGTGCCGTTGCCCGGAGTGCTCTCGGCCCAGATGCGGCCGCCGTGCGCTTCCACGATGCCCTTGCAGATGGTGAGGCCGAGGCCGGTGCCCTGGCGCTCGAGCCGCGATGCGGTCCAGAAGCGATTGAAGATGTGCGGCATGTCCTCGGGCGCAATGCCGCTGCCGCTGTCTTTCACGGATACAAGGATATCGTTGTCGCGCCGTGCCGCACCCACGGTGACGCGACCGCCGGCGCCGGTGAACTTGATGGCGTTGCCGATCAGGTTCTCGAGCACGCGGTGCAGGCGTTCTTCGTCCGCTTCGATGCGGGGAAGATCGGGCGAAATGTCCGTGGAGATGATGACGGAGGCTTCCGCGGCCAGTGCCTGCTGCGAGTCCATCGCGGCGAGCAGGAGATCGGCCGGTTCGACCGCGCGCCGTTCCAGAGTGAGGCGGCCCATCTCGATGGCATCGATCTCGACCAGGTCGCGGATGATCTGATCCGCGCGCTGGACACTCCTTATAATACGCTCCACCGGACGGCGGGCCGCCGTGTCGGAGAAGCGCTGCATGAGCATGTTGGCTCCGATGACGATCACATTGAGCGGATTCTTGAGATCGTGCACGACCACGGAGAGCATTTGCTCGCGCGCGCGTACCGCGCGTTCGAGCGCTTCGCGCTGGAGATAGAACTGCATCGCCGTAACCGCGCGCGCCGCGAACGCGTTCAAGAGAACGCGATCGTCTTCGTTGTATTCGCGCCCCGCGCTGTTACCCAGGAGGACGACGCCGAGCACCTCATCCTGGTGCTGAAGCGGGAGGCAGTGCCAGGAGTGGGCGCGTTTGTGGCGGGCGATGTCCGCGCCCAGGAGCTGTTCCGCGGCCGGAACGGACAATTCATGAAGGCCCGTCTGCGAAGGCATTTGTTTCAGGAAGGAATCGTCCGTGCTCCGGGCCAGCATGGATGCCGCGAAGCCGGGTTGCGCTTCCAGGTCGAGGCCGGCGGCACGGCAGCGAAGCTCGTCGCCCACGCGCAGGCACACCAGCTCGATGTCCGATTTGGCCACATCCCTGGCAAGCATCAACGTGCACAGGAGCAGGTCGTCGAGGGTCGTTTCGCGGCGCAGCGACGTCGACAGCAGCGTATTGCTGATGTCCACGAACCTGACGAACATGTCGTCGTTGGGTGCTTGAACCCGGGCGACGGGACGCGCCTCGGTATTTCCATTACCCCGTGAGTTTCTGGTAGATCTGGTGGAGTCGGAGCGCATGAACCATCCGGTACAGGGTTGAGGGGATAAACAGGGGTTCCTGACAATAGTTAGTGATCTCGCGCACGGTTCAAATACGTGGTTCTCCCGAGTTCTCAATCAGGCCAAACCTCAGTACTTTTCCCGGTCTTCGGGCTGTCTTGACCCCCCGTGGAACCCGGTGTATAGTCCGCGCTCCGGTTCGCCGGAGGGCTAGCCTAATTGGTAAGGCAACGGTCTTGAAAACCGTCGGGCTTAACCGCCCTTGGGGGTTCGAGTCCCTCGCCCTCCGCCAGTTACATTTCAGAATTGGAGAGGTGGCCGAGTCGGTCTAAGGCGACGGTTTGCTAAACCGTTGTACGGGCTTAAACCTGTACCGAGGGTTCGAATCCCTCCCTCTCCGCCAGTATTCGTTATGCGCAGAACACTCGAATTGAAGCACGTTGAGATCGGGTCGCTGTTCAAGGTGGCCTTTCTCCTGTACGTGGTGCTGGGCCTGGTCGCGGGGCTGTTCTTCGGGATGGCGCTGTGGATGATGGGCTCGCTCACCTCGTTTCTCGGCGAGGAGCACATCCCAGGCCTGGGCATGATCTCCGGCGTGGCCGGCTTCGTCGCCATTCCGGTCATGGCGATGTGCTACGGGATCGTCGGATCCATCGTGGTGTCGATCATCGGCTTGCTGTACAATTTCGCGGCTTCGAAAATGGGTGGAGTGAAGCTCGAGTTCGAGACGGGGGAAGCGGCGCCGGTTCCGACGGCCGCGGTCTCATCGCAGACGTAAAGATTTCCACGCAACACTGGGCGCCCGTAGCTCAATTGGATAGAGCGTTTGGCTACGGACCAAAAGGTTAGGGGTTCAAGTCCTCTCGGGCGCGCCATCAGTCAAACAAAAGAGCCGTCGCAATCAAGCGGCGGCTCTTTCGTTTGTTACACCTGGACGATTTGCATCACTGCCAGATAGACGACTTCATCACCGGTTGGCACCCAGCGTGACGAGAAGCTCGTCGAGTTGCGCGAACGTCTCGACCGTCGCATCCGCCGCCCCGGTGCCGGCAGCATCGAGAGCTTCCTTCGAGGGATAGAGCTCGTGCATGACGAGCAGCGTCTTGCCATCCTGTTCCTGGAAGGTCACCGTGGTGACGGCACCGTCTTCACTTTCCTCATTCGTCCAGACGAGGCGCGAGTGCGGTATCACTTCCTTGTATGTACCGAAGAACGCCGACTTTGAGCCCTCGTAGCTGAACTCGAGACGGTAATGACCCCCGACACGCACATCCATTTCGCAGGAGACCAGGGACATACCCATCGACTTCGGCACCCACCACTGCATGATCAGCTCGGGGCTGGTCCACGCCTCGAATACGATGCGCGCCGGAGCATTGAACGTTCGCGTGACGACGACCTCACGCTCGGACTTCCGTTCCACGGTGGTGCGGTTCTTCATGGGTGTGGGCTCACTTTCTCTTCTTGCGTCCATCGACCTTCTCCTTGCATTTCAGTTCCTCGACAACCTTGTCCAACTCGTCGAAGCGTGAAGCCCAGAGCTGGCGGTACCCCTCGATCCAAGCCGTCTCTTGCTCCAGTCGGCGCGGGCCGAGCTTGCAGGTCCGCACGCGCCCGACCTTCTCCGTGGCG